>CAKUWO010000022.1 GCA_934699415.1 uncultured Erysipelotrichaceae bacterium | reverse complement strand
TACCTCCTGTAAATTAATTATGACAAATAAAAAAGTAGACTTTTTTATTTGTCTACTTTCAGTTTACAAGTCCATATTACTAGTCCCTTTTACTTTTGATATTTATTAAAGATATTTAATACTTCTTCTTTTTCTAAATGTGAGCCTTCAATTGCTACTACATGTGATGATATTTCATTAGCGAACATCAATGTATCATCTAAACTAAAATCATTAGATAAAGCTGTTAAAACTGCTCCTGCATGTGAATCACCTGCACCAATGGTGTCTTTAACGACAGTTTTAATACCTTTTTGGTAATGAAATTCGCCATTCTTATCTAAAGCTAATGCACCCTTAGGTCCTAAAGTTACAAAAATGATATTGTGTGTCTTTTCTTGTAATTTTAAAGTAGCTTCTTCAACGGTATTAATTTCTTTATGCAGTCCACTTAAAGCGAAGGCTTCATCTTCATTAAGATGTAAGATAGGATTTAAAGCATAAATTCTTTTATGCTTATCATTAATGATATATGGTCCTCGCGATCCTGGAGCATAGAATAAATTGGCATCTTGAGAAGAGAGATAATTGATTAAAGTATCACCATCTGTTTCTTCAACTTCTAAACCACAGAAATAGATATATTCAATATCACTAATATCTTCTTCAACATAATTAGGATTAAAAGAATATTCAACCCCATGTAAAGCTAAGAAAGTTCTCTCACCACTATTATCAACTAAGCAGTAACAACAACCATTTTCTTTACCTTTAAGCTTAACTGGTCCTCTAAAACCCATTTCTTCGATCGCTTTAAGGGCAAAAGGTCCATATACTCCATCAAGTCCAACAGGAGTTACAAGAAGAGGCTCTGCACCTGCTTGTTGCAAGATTGATGCCACATTATATGCACATCCGCCAACACGCATTGTTTGTGACTTAAGATTTTGATCTTCTGATGCTTTTGGAATGAAATCAAGTTCCAAGATAATGTCTACACAAGTAGAACCAATACACATTACTTTATTAGTTTTAATCATGTTGCAATTTTATCATATTTTAATTAAAAGTTATTGACTAATAATAAGTCTAATAGTAGAATCTTCAAGAAGAACTTTAATATAGTGCGAGACACTATGAAGGATAGATAGCTTTCCTGCGGGAAAAGATAGATAAAGACTGCCTCCATAGACTCGCTATGGAGTTTTTTATAGGAGGGGTTAGAATGAAAAAAATGTCTTTAGCTAAAAGAATGGCTATCGCTCTTGTCCTTGGTATTGCTGCTGGGGTTGGCGTTATCGCATTAAGAGTTAACTTAATTAATGGCGGCAATGAAGCAACATGGACTACTATTAATAATTTATTATTCGCTGATATCACAGCTGCAGGAAATGAACAAGCACTTGGCTTATTCTATTTAATTGGTCAATTATTTGTTCGTGCAATGCAAGTTGTTATTGTACCAATGGTATTCACTTCCATCGTTATGGCTATGATTCGTATCTCAGATGCTAAGAAGCTTGGCCGTATCGCTTCAAAAACAATTCTCTTCTTCTTGGCAACTACTGTTATTGCAATCATCTTAGCGGCAATTTGTGGTATGACAGCATATAATGCTGGTGCATTCAAGATGGTTGAAACAGGACTTGAAGCTGCTTCTGGTAAGAGCGCTTCAAACCCATTATTAATCTTATTAAATGCAGTACCAAATAACTTTGTAAGTGCTTTAAGCAACAACGGTGGTGTTCTTGCAATCGTTGTAAGTGCAATTGCCGTAGGTTTAGGAATCAATGCAGCTGCTGATAAATTTGAATTCCTTCCTAAGCTTTGTCAGGAAATCTCAGATCTTGTAACAATTATTCTTTCATGGATCGTTGATACTTGTGCTCCAATTGCAATCTTCTGCCTTTTAACTAGAACTTGCGCTGCTTATGGTATCTCATACCTTAAACCAGCATTATCATATATCTTACTTACAACAGTTCTCTTACTTGTCTTCCTCTTCATCTTCTATCCATTATTTGTAAGCTTTACCGCAAAGATGAACCCTGTTCAATTTGCTAAGAAAATTGCTAAGGTTGCATTATTCGGTTTCTCTACATCTTCAAGTGCTGCAACTCTTCCATTAAATATGGAAACAACTAAAGAAGAATTAGGTGTAAGTGATGAAATCGCATCATTTGTCTTACCACTTGGTATGACTATCAATATGGATGGTACTGCTTTAATGCAAGTTATCGCTTCAATTTTCATCGCAGGTGTTGCAGGATATAGCGTATCATTCCCACAGATTGTAGTTATTGGTTTACTTGCTATTATCGCAAGTATTGGTACACCAGCTGCTCCTGGTGCTGGTGCTGTAATCCTCTTCACTATCTTATCTGGTGTAGGATTCACAAATGAAGTAGCTCTTTCGGTATATGCTCTTATCTTAGCTATCAACCGCCCTATTGAAATGCTTGTAACAGCACTCAATGTAACAGGTGATAGTGCTTGTGCTTGTGCTGTAGCTAAGAGTGAAAATGCGCTGGATGAGGCAAAATTCAATGCCTCCAGCAAATAATGGAAGACTTAAAATTACAATTAATTGAAAATAGAAAGCAGAGTAACGACTGCTTTCTATTACGTCTTAAGGGTAGTGCTAAACAGATGAAACCTGGGCAATTTCTAAATGTTGCTATCCCTAATTATTCTCTAAGACGTCCTATTTCTTTATGCGACTTAGATGAAGATATTATTACATTATTAATTAGAATCAATGGTGAAGGCACTAAATACTTATCGCAATTAAAAGAAGGTAGTGAACTTAAAGCTCTTTTACCTCTTGGTAATGGTCTTGATTTAGATAATTTTGAAGATGAAATTCTTTTAATTGGTGGTGGGGTTGGTGTTGCACCTCTTCTCTATACTGCTAAAAAAGCACATGAAAAAGGCCTAAAAATTATTACTGTTTTAGGTTTTAGAACACGCGAAGATGCTTTACTCTTAGATGAATTTAAAAAATATAGTGATGAATTATATTTAAGCTATGATGAAGATAATGAAAATATTGTAACTAAAATCTTAGAAAAAGATTTAGTTAATATTAAGTTTTTCTGCTGTGGTCCAACTATCATGATGAAGAATGTATCTTTAAATACAAAAGCAGATGGTTATTTCTCGCTTGAAGCACGTATGGGTTGTGGCTTTGGTGCTTGCATGGGATGCTCGTTTAAAACTATTAATGGTAATCGTAGAATCTGCAAAGAAGGGCCAATCTTTAAGAAGGAGGAAATCATATGGGACAGCTTGATGTAAATCTTTCTGGTTTTGAAATTAAAAATCCCCTTATCCCTGCTTCTGGTACTTTCGGTTATGGTTTAGATTATCTTGATTTCTATGATCCTAATATCTTAGGCTCCTTCTCAATCAAAGGAACAACATTAGATCCTAGAGACGGTAACCCCTTGCCACGTATTGCTGAATGCGTTGGTGGTATGATTAATAGTGTAGGTTTAGAAAATCCTGGTGTTGATGTGGTATGTGATAAACTTCTTGAAGATTTAAGAAGTGTTTATCATGGTAAAGTTATTGCCAATGTCTCGGGATTTTCTATCGAACAATACCAAAAATGTGCCCAAAAACTTAATAACCATGATTTAGTAGCTCTTATTGAATTAAATATCTCATGTCCTAATGTTCATGGTGGTGGTATGGCTTTTGGTACTGATATTGATGCTGCTGTTAGTGTTTTAAAAGCTGTTAAAGAAGTAACCACTAAACCGGTATATGTTAAATGTACCCCACAATGTAAAGATATTGTTGCAATGGCTCAAGCCTTAGAAGCTAATGGTGCCGATGGTTTAGTATTATTTAATACCTATCTTGGTATGCGCATCGATATTAAAACCGGTAAACCAATCCTTAAGAATGTTAAAGGCGGAGTATCTGGGAGTGGTATCTTCCCACTTGTCCTTGAATCTATCTATCGTATTTATCCTCATGTCAATATCCCTATTATTGGCTGTGGTGGTGTAAGTAATGCTACAAATGTCTTAGAAATGATGTATGCTGGGGCAACAGCTGTTGAAATTGGCACTGCCCAGCTTATTAACCCTCTTGTAATACCTGAAATTATTAAAGATTTAAATGAATGGTCAGATAAGTTTGGACCACTTAAAGATATCATTGGAAGGAGTCATAATGTCTGAAGTAATCGTTGCCTGTGATTTCCCTAATAAGGAAAAATTACTTAACTTTGTTGATTTATTTACCGAAGAAAAACCTTATTTAAAATTAGGAATGGAAGCATTCTATGGAGAAGGACCAGCTTTAGTAAGAGAAATTAAAGCCCGTGGTCATAAAATCTTCTTGGATTTAAAACTTCATGATATTCCAAATACAGTTTATAAAGCGATGTTGAACATTGCAGATCTTGATGTAGATATGGTCAATGTTCATGCTGCAGGTGGCATTGAAATGATGAAGGCTGCTAAAAGAGCACTTGATGAAAAAGGTTCTAATGCTCATTTATTAGCTGTTACCATTCTTACAAGCCTTCAAGAGAGAGAAGTAAATAATGAATTATTAATCACTGGAAGCTTAGAAGATACTGTAAGCCAATATGCTTATAATGCTTATCTTGCAGGTTTACATGGCGTTGTATGTTCGCCAATGGAGTCTAAGAAAGTAAAAGATCGTTGTGGCCATGATTTCTTAACTGTTACTCCTGGTATTCGTTTCTTAGAAGATGAAAAAGGAGATCAGAAAAGAGTTACTACCCCATCTCTTGCAAGAGAATTAACTTCATCATATATTGTTATGGGAAGAAGTATCACTGGCTCATTAGATCCAGTTAGTAGCTATCGCAAAGCGATGAAAGAATTTTGTGGAGAATAAAGATGAAAAGAAGAATTGCCAAAGATTTATTAAGAATTAAAGCTGTCTTTTTAAGACCAGAAGAACCATTTATTTGGGCTTCAGGAATTAAATCACCTATCTATTGTGATAACCGTTTAACTCTTTCATATCCTGGAGTTAGAAGTGATGTTGAATTCACATTAGCTAAATTAATTGGTGAACAATATCCAGAAGCTGAAATGATTATGGGTACATCAACCGCTGGTATTGCTCATGCGGCAATTGTTGCTCATATTTTAAACTTACCAATGGGTTATGTTAGATCTTCTAAGAAGGACCATGGCCGTAATAACCGTATCGAAGGTAAACTCGATCCAGGTATGAAATGTGTTGTTGTGGAAGATTTGATCTCAACTGCTAAAAGTGCTATCGATGTCGCTCTTACTTTAAGAGAGGCTGGAGCTGAAGTATTAGGTATTGCCTCAATCTTCACCTATGATATGACTAAATCAAGTAACTTACTTAAGGAACATAATCTTATCAATCACTCAGCAACCGATTATGATACTTTAATTGAAGTTGCAGTAGAAGAAGGATATATCACTCCTGAACAAAAAGAAAAGCTTATCTCTTTCAGAAATAATCCTGAAGATGAAAGCTGGATTAAGTAATCAGGCCTAAAAAGGCCTTTTTATTAGCTTAAAAAGAACTTTTACATTAAAATAAATTAGTGAGGTTTTTATTATGCGCAAAAATAGATTAGCAATTGTTGTGCCGTGTTATAACGAAGAAGAAGTATTTCCTTATTCTCATGCTCAACTTTTAGAATTATTAACAGATCTTATCAATCGCAACAAGGTTAGTAAAGATAGTTATCTTTTATATGTCAATGATGGCAGTAAAGATAGAACACTAGAATTAATTAAAGAAGCATATCAATCAAGTGATTTAGTTCGAGCTATTTCATTAGCTGGTAATAAAGGTCATCAGAATGCTTTATTTTGTGGTCTTATGAAAGCTAAAGAAGATGCTGATATCTTAGTGTCTATTGATGCTGATTTACAAGATGATATCTTAGCTATTGAAAAGATGATTGATGAATACCAAAATGGTGCTGATATTGTTTATGGTGTTCGTAGTAAAAGAGAAACTGATACATTCTTTAAACGTTTTACTGCTGAAGGATTCTATTGGTTTATGCATAAAATGGGTGCTAAAACAGTCTATAACTCAGCTGACTTTAGATTAATGTCTCAAAGAAGTGTTGAAGAATTATCTTTATATGGTGAAACCCATCTCTTCTTACGTGGAATTGTTCCAGAGCTTGGTTTTAAGACTGCTATGGTTTATTACGAAAGAAAAGAGAGAACAGCTGGCGAGAGTAAATATCCTTTAAAAAAGATGCTTTCTTTCGCTTTTGATGGCATTACATCATTCTCTTCTAAGCCTTTAACTTGGATTTTATACCTTGGCATTTTATCTATTATCTTCTCATTTGCAATTATTATCTATTCTCTTGTACGTCACTTTAGCGGTGATACGATTGTTGGATGGACTTCTTTATTTGCATCTATTTGGTTAATTGGTGGTTTACAGTTAATTGCGATTGGTATTGTAGGCCAATATGTTGGTAAGACTTATATTGAAACTAAGAAAAGACCTCGTTATTTTATTGATGAATATTTAAAACATGATGAAAAATAAGTTTAATATTTTAAAACAGAATCTAGATCTGTTATATGCATTTATACTATTTATATTAAGTGAAATTATCTGCCGTTATTTCCTTAATTTAGATTTATTTGTAGTTCAAGCATTTGTTAAAGACTTCTTTGACTTTTTAGCTATTATCGCTTTTGTATCTTTATTACCTGATAAAGGAAGAAGAATAGCTTTAATAAGTTTTGTTACGATTATTACTCTTTATAACTTCTCACAGAGTTATCATTACGCTTTCTTTTCAACTGTTTTTTCTTTTAGAAAACTAACGGTTGCTGGTGAATTGGTTAATGTTTTCCAAGAGGTATTTGAGAAGTGGGATAATAGATTCCTATTCTTCTTAATTCCTTTAATATTAGCCTTTAAAATGCCTAGAAGAGAAAGTAATTATAGCTTTAAGAAACAAATATGTGTTTGTTTTATTATGGTTATTTTATTATCTTTATCTACTTCTAAGTTTGAGAAGTATCTTTGGGATGATTATGCTGATAATTCAGATTGGCGTAAAGATTTCTACTTATTTGTGGTTATGCAAAATAAGACAAGATATTATGATCGCTTTGGTACTTTGTCCTATATTGTTAAAGATAGTGAATTATCATTACGTAATGCTAAAGCAGAATTAAGTGATGATGATAAAGAAGAACTTAATAGTTTTATAAGTGAATATAGTAAAACTTATCCATCTAGTATGGATGGTATTTATGAAGGCAAGAATTTAGTAATGGTTTTATGTGAATCATTTGATACCAAAGCAATAGATCCGATTCTTACTCCTACTTTATATAAGTTAAGTAATGAATCATTTTATTTTACCAATTACCATTCACCAATTTATGAAGTAGCAACAGGCGATGCAGAATTTATATCACAAACTGGTATGTTACCATCTGTTGATTATGGCACTACAAGTTATACTTTCTATCTCAATCGTTTTCCTAACGCTTTAGCTTCTTTATTTGAGAATAAAGGTTATATCTCTAATTCATATCATTCATATATTTCTAATTTCTATAATCGTGAAGCTTTACATGAATCATTTGGCTTTGAAACGTTCTATGATATGGATAAATTAAATCTTCAAAGATGGCCAGGATATAGTGATACTTATAATTGGCAAAAGGATGAAGATTTATTTAAGGGAGTGTTAGAACATACTGATTTTTCTAAACCTTTCTATGATTTTGTGATTAGTGTTTCCGGTCATATGCCATATAAAAGAGATAGAAGCGAACTAAATGATATGTTAGCGATTATTGATGCTGATTCAAGATATGACAAATATGATGATGAAGCCAAATGTTATCTAGCTGCTCAAATGTTATTAGATCGTGGTATTGAAACCTTGATTAATGGTTTAGAAGCGAAAGGTGTTTTAGATGATACAGTTATCATGTTGTATGCTGATCATTATCCTTATGGTATAAAGGGTGAAGAAGCTATTAATAATATTATTGGCACTGATATAAATTATGAAATGATTAAAGTACCAATGATGATTTATAATAGTCAAACCAAAGGCTATAAGATTGATAAATTAGCTTCAACATTTGACCTATACCCTACTGTAGCTGCTTTATTTAATATTGATGTAAGTAAATATTATACCGTTGGTAATAATGTCTTTAGTGATGCAACACCATATGTTGTCTTTGCAGATCATTCGGTATTAACTGAATACTATTATGGTGATGCAACTAAAGATGAAGTTATTTCTTTTGATAAGAAAGACCATAATGATGAATACCAAGAAATGTGCGCTAAGATTAATAAAATCTTTACCGATGGTCAAAAAATTCTATTAACTGATTATTATGGTAAATAGGAGCAATTATGCCACTTAGATTAAATGAAATTATTGATGAAGATCCCAAGTTAATGAATGCTTTGATAAGCCATATAACTAATAAACCAGATGCTTTATTAGCATGTGGTAATAAAGATGGCTTACTTATGAGTTATCTTTTTAAGGATCATAACAAGAAATTAAGACTAAGTTATTACTTAGAAAAAGACGAAAATGGTGATTTGCATTTACTTGATTGTGATGCGACATTACCTTCTAATGACATTAAATTAACTTTTAGAAAAAAGATTAATGATGATTGTTATGAAGTAAGTTATGAAGATAAACATTTTGAAGTAGAAACGGTTAATAAAGAGATATATGAAGCTATTAATGTAAATCAAGATTATGATTGTTCTTTGTCTTTATTCCCATTTAATGTTGTTTTCTACGACAGTTTAGAAGAATTAAATGAGCGACAAGGTTTTAAGGAACATGGTTTATCATCAGATTTTATATGCTCAGGATCTTTATTCAATGGCGGAAAAGAAGCATATTCTTTATTAATTGGTAAAGTAAGAACTAAAGATAGTGCTTGTTTTAAAATCGGTGAAGAAGAATTAAAAGTTACTTATTTAACTGTTAGAACAGGACTAGGAACTTTACCTTTAGTCTTAAATAGTAGTTATGATGAAAAAGTAGAAATTGGTCAAATTATGCTTATTGCAGCTGATATAAAGGCTGATTTTGCAGTAAAAGAGTGCAATTTCTATTGATATTCAACAAAAACAAGCTAAATTGTCCCTTTAAGGGTATTGCCTACTGTTAATATATAGGTGTGATTCGCTGGGTAGCCTCCCCTTTCTATTAGCAATATATGGCTGCCCTTTTATTTTTAATCAAAAAGACCCGAAAGGGTCTTTTAATGATATTTTCCTTCTTTTTCTAAACAATAACGACGATCGTTTAATGTTTCATCCTGATATTTAAAATATAAAGTTCCTTGTACTGGATGATTATATCCGAGCAATAGTTGTGCCAATTCTGATAAAGAATAGCTTTTGCCATCATATCTTACATTCTTTTTCTGATCGCCAATAACAGTAGCTTTAATATCTTCATCCTCTGTATAACTTATAGTACTACCGCTAGGGATATGAGCTGATTTAAAAGAAAAAGGTGGCTTTTTCTTTTTGACTGGTAATGGCTCAACATTTTTGTCGCTTACCATTATGAGGCTATCTTTAGTGCCTGTTATCTCAGCTATGCCTTCAAGAAGTTCATAAGCATCTGAAGCTGTCATTTTATAGAATTCACGTCTTTTGTTTACCCTTAATTCAGGGTTAATACGATCAATAATCTTATGCAAAGTTTTGTCTTCTAAACTATTTGGTGTTTCATAATAAGCATATGTTTCAAAAGGAAACATAACACCGGGAGGAGTAGATAGTTCGATACGTCTTTTTTCTGCTTCTTTATCGGTTGCGCCTATTTTTACATATCCTTCATATGCTGGGTTGGTCATGATGCAAATATAAGGCATTGTTAAGAATTCCTTTCTTTGTTTTCTTTGAACAAAGGGTTATTGATTTCCATTTCTTCTAAATACTTTTCAAGAGCAAGTTCCACAACTTTTGTTTTGCGGTGTCCGTTAACACCATGTGTTTCAAGTGTTCTCACTTAATCATTTATTTGAAAACTAAATGTGTAATCACTGCATTTTGTGCAAGTTGGCTTTATATTCTTGATCCTGGCTTTATAGTTTTCGACACGTTTCAATTTGTATTCCCATGTATACTTCATATAAAAGCACCCACCTCTTTCTAGTTTTGCATAGGTTTCAGGGTATATGTTGTTAACGGCCAATTTATTTATATTCATTTGCGCTTTTAATTCGTTTTGTTGTTGGTTTTTATTGCTTTGAATTCTTCAAACATTTCTTTTAATAATATAAATTTAATATAGTCATCGGTCAGGTTACTCATTTCTTGTTTGTTACACTTTTTTGCTAAAAAATGCGTTTTATAATTTGTGATTCGGTCATCTGAATACCAGTTCTCTAAAACATAATTTTCAAATTCTACACTTTCTTCTTTATTTTCGAAAATTAAAACATTATCTATGAATTTATCGTGAGCACAACGTTCCTCACCCGAGTGATTCACATAGAAAAACTCATTCAATGCAAGTTCTAACGAGTCTTTTATAAAGTAATTATATCTTATAAAAATATCTTCTAATTGATTGATTGCTATAACATTATATGGAGGGCAATTTGTTGAATATCTACCACTATCCAAAGATACCCCTTTTATTCTAGACAACACAGTTTGTTGATATTTTAATTCAATATCAAAATAAGAAACATATCTGTTTGTTTGATTTAGCATATAATATTCCTGATTAACAGGATCGTGTTCAAATGTGTTATTTATATGAATGCTGTATTCTGGCGATGGATTGTAAAAAATATTCTGTTCAGCAAATGGGATGCCTGACCATTTTTCTTTTTCTTTTAAAATAAAAGAAAATCTCTCAATTGGATTAAGATTTAAACCAAAATGTTTCTTCCACAAGAACTCAACAGCAGCAAAATCAGCTGTTCTGTTTATGGGCGTATTTGTATTCTCAACTCTTGTGTATATGTTTCCTGGATTCAAACCTTTAAATTCGCCATTTAAATAGTATGGTGTTAAATTACTGTTACGTACAACAATGACATCTATTTCGTTTTCGTCTAAATAAATGGTTTCAACACAAACTGAGGGCCTATTATCATCAGCAAAAGGCTTATCTTTTAAAAAGTCAACTAAATTCTGCGTGTTCATTCTGTTTGGTTTGTTTTTTACGGTTTCTGATAGATAATCATTTTCTTCGTCGATACCAATGATAATATATGCATCTTTGTTGCAAATATTGTTGGCCATACAAATGATGTCGTGAAGAAGTCTTTTTGGCTTTGTTTTGGAATCGTACCATTCCTTTTTGAAATCCCAATAAGGGCCTTCTTTTTTAAGATTGATTAATTTTAAAATTTCTTGTTTTAATGTTTCGCTTTCTTTCAATTTTAGCCTCCTTAAAAACAAATCATTCGGCATAGAATTATAGCAATTAACATAATTATACATTTCAGAAGAGTAAGTAATTTGAATATGCCCAATTTTTTATTATTTTAAAAATATGCCTTTTTAATAGAAAGAGAAGCCATTCAAAGTGACAAAATAAATCAGTCAATTATTAGTTTACTATCAAAGCTTTAGGTTTTTGTACATTAATTATTAACGATAATTTTACATTATCTTTTTGGATGAATGAAGCTATTTAAAAGGCCAGTGGCGAGTGAAGTGAACCTCCTAAGTTTGTCCAACTTTAGGGGTTCACTTCATGGTTGGTCTTATATTAAATCTCTAACTCTAATGCTTTCTTAACAATCGCATCCATGTTGTAATACTTATATTCTGCAAGTCTTCCTAGTAAGATAAGATTTGGATATTTTGAAGCTAATTCACGATATTTCATATACATCTTTTCGTTATCACTAGTAAAGATTGGATAATAAGGAATATTACCTTTCTCTGCATGACGATCATAAGCTAAAGGATATTCAATATGAATAAATGTTTTAGGCTCATTTATTTCTCTTGGATAGAAATGTTTATATTCAGTAATTCTAGTATATGGGAAATGACTTTCTTTACCTGGGTAATTTTCAGTAGCTACTTTCTGGAAAGTACCATTCATTTCTTTCATTTCAAAATATAAAGAGCGATATGGTAATTCACCTAATGAATAATCAAATAATTCATCAAGAGCACCAGTATAAACTACTTTACCAGTATATTCTTTACCAGCTAAATAAATCTTGCCATCTTTTAAAGATAATACTTTTTTCGCATCTGCTTTTAAGATTAATTCAATATTAGGGTGATCTAATAATTTCTTAAAGATGGCTGTATAACCATCTTTAGGCATACAGATGTAGGGATCATCGAAGTAAGTGTCTTTATAAGATGCTCTAACAGGGACTCTAGCAGTAACTTCAGGATCTATTTCTTCAGCTGTTAATCCCCATTGTTTCATGGTGTAATATTTAAAGACATTTTCAAAAATAAATTCAGCTAACATCTTAATATCAGGATCCTTAGATTTTCTAAGCTCCATAATAGGCACTTTATTACCTTTACCATATTCTTCAGCTAAGATTCTTTTAAGTCTTTTAGCAGTATCAAAGGAGAAACATTCTTCAATTGATGAAAAGTTAAAAGGAATAGGTACTAATTTACCATTAATATGTCCTAATACTTTATGTTGATAGTCTTCCCATTCACCAAACTTAGAAAGATAATCCATTACTTCTTGATCTTTAGTATGAAAAATATGAGGACCATATTGATGAATTAAAATATTATCTTTGGTATAGTCATAAGCATTACCACCAATATGATTTCTTTTTTCTAATACAAGAACTTTTTTACCTGCTTCAGCTGCTCTATTAGCAACAACAGCGCCAGCAAAACCAGCTCCGACAATTATCATATCTACCATATTTAAAACCTCTTCTACCTATTTATTATACTAAAATGCTCAAAAACCTTAGTCATTAAATAATTCATCATATTTATTTAAGATAGTTTCATTATCATAATGATAAGTTAATAGTTTTTTCTTCATTTCAATTAATAATTCTTTGAAATCCTTTAATTCATCTAACTTATTAAATAAGCCTTCTTCACTATTCTCTACAATCCAACCATTAGTATCATTAATTTGTTCTTTTACTCCTGCAACTAGAGTTGTAAGAACAGGTGTATCACTAATTAATGATTCAATAGTCATTGTTGGGTAACCTTCATATAAAGAAGACATGATGAATAAATCACTCTCTCTTACATCAGGATAAGGATTACTTTGAATGCCTAACCACTTAATGTCATCAAAACAACTATTCTTTTTAGCTAATGCATATAATTCATCTTTTAATTCACCATCACCAATAATAACTAATTCATAATAGTCTTTAAGTTTCGCATAGACATTAATTAAACGATTTAAACCTTTTTGATGATGGAAACGAGCTACAGTAATAAGATTAATCTTATTAGGATTAGTTTTAATACTACTTGGAAGTAAAGATAAATTACGAATACGCTCTTCATCTACTAAGTTATGAATAACAGTAATTCTTTTTACACCAAATAATTCCTCGTAAGATTCTTTAACTTTATTTGAACAAGCAATATTCATATCAATATGATTTAATGCTTCTTTAACTAATTTCATATGATGTTTAGAATAGTTAGATTCTTTATAATCTACTTGTACCCAATTAAGCTTCTTATCACTATCACCAAATGCTGCAAAGATGGTGCAGAAGCCCTCTTTTGCACTAAATTCCACATCATAATGTTTATCCAGAATCTTCTTTCTTTCTTTTTGAATACGACCTTTAATTAAGCCTGTTTTCATGTAAAAAAGAAGAACTAATTTATTTAATAAATCTTTACCATGACATTGTTTTAAAGGTTTATCAATGGTATTAAAGAAGGGTGTACCTTCAATTACTTTAATATCATTAGGTATTTCTTTTAATAATTCACCATGTTTATGTAAGACTAATAATTCTACATCATACTTATTACGATCTATCTTAGCTAAGAAAGTGTTTAAGATACGGGCTACTCCACCCATTGTCATTTCGTCATTAACAAATAATACTTTTTTCTTCATCTTCTAAATAACCTATCTACTAGTTTAAATTGTCTCTTTTTTAATAAAAAGAAAATAATCTTTTGTTTAAAGGAAGGATGTAATAAAGAGATATATTGATACCAATCTTTAAATGCATTTTCTAAATGATTGATATTAGTTTCATAATAGCTAAGACGCATAGCTGGATCTTCAAAATCTTTAATACGATAGGTAGTCATCATAAGACCATCTTTTAAATACAATTCAGCTATTTCATTAGCTTCAATATGTAACTCATTTTGAATATTAGCTAAAGCTTTATAGATATCAAAGATACGACAATCAGCACTATGAGAGATTGAGCCTGCTCTTTGGCGATATAAATATAAAGGTCTAGGAATATATTTAACTTTCTTAGCTAAGGCCATCCATACAGGAATGACCGCTAAATCTTCATACCACATACCTTTGATAAAGCTCTTATCAATAAGAAATAATCTTCTAAAGAATTTATTATTAGCGGAGTTATTGTAATAGAGTAATTCTTTATTTTGAGGATAAGAAGCTGTTTCTAATAAACCACCTTTCGATATTTCTTTTCTTCCATCTTCATAGAAGTATTCCATATCAAAGCATATAATATCGCTATCTTTATCAATAACTTCAACTACACTACTTAAAGTATTAGCAGCAATCATATCATCAGAATCTAAAAAGAAGACATATTCACCAGTTGCTTTATTTAAGCCATAGTTACGAGCATCGCTTAAACCACCATTTTCTTTATGATAGATAATAAAACGCGAATCTTCTTTAATTAATTCTTCAGATATTTCAATTGAATTATCTTTGGTGCCGTCATCAATTAATAAACATTCAAAGTCTTGATAATCTTGTGCTAATACCGAATTGATGCAATCTTTAATATAATCTTTTACTTGATAGATAGGAATAATAATTGATATTTTCATATTTCAGCCTTTATTTAGTTAGATAGAAATGCCAGAAAGACATTGTGATTTTATTATTGGTTCTTAAGAATATTTCATTCTTTTTACCTAAAGTTTTAATATATTTATTATTTAAATAGTTAGGGAAATAGCTTTTCACAAAACTAAATGCTTTAGGCATTAGCTCTTTATAATGTTCCGTTCTTAAAAATCTAAATGCTCCATAGACTAAGAAATGCTCAATAAAAAGATATTCTAATTCATCATAAAACAGCTCATATTTATCTCTTTCTTTAAAATCTTTAATAACATTTTCAAAGATAGTGAAGATATCATACATCTTGTCATTATAAGAAGAACCTAAAATAGAACTATTTCTTTGTAAGTAATGATAAGAAATAGTATGGTAATAACCAACGCTATTAATACTTGAAAAGAATTTAAGGGTAACAGGGATATCTTCATACCACAAACCAATAGGATATTGGCAGTTTAGCTGATCAAATAATGATTTACGATATAACTTATTCCAAGAGAATAAAGGTGATAAGAATAGATTCCTAATGTCATCATCACTCACTTGATTCAAACCATCTTTTTCTAAAGGCTCTTTAGAATGATCTTCCCAAACATATTCTAAATCAGCTACAACCAAATCATGATTGCCTCTATAAGCTATTTCTAACATGTTTTGGTAGGTATTATATTCAATATAATCATCACTATCTAAGAAGGTAATATATTCGCCTGTAGCATATCTAATGCCATAATTACGTGCATCACTTAACCCACCATTATCTTTGATATATGATTTAAAGATAGTTGGATATTTAGCTACATAGTCATCAATAATAGCTTGTGAATTATCTGAAGTACCATCATTGACTACAATTACTTCATAGTTATCTAATGTTTGATTCGCTAAAGAATCTAAACACTTGTTTAGATATTTTTCAACATTATATACTGGTACAACAATTGATAATTTTTTCATAATTTTATCCCATTAATAACGAAAGGAGCTTCAGTTAAGAATCTCCTTTTTGCCATACATTTCATTATAGTAATTCTGGTATTCACCACTTGTAACATCAATTACCCAAGATGAGTTATCTTGATACCACTTAATAGTTTCAATAATACCTGTTTCAAAATTATATTTAGGTTTCCATCCTAAATCATTAACTAGTTTAGTTGGATCTATGGCATAACGTAAGTCATGTCCCTTACGATCTGTTACAAAACTAATTAAAGATTCTGGTTTATTTAAAGCCTTTAAAATAGTTTTAACGACTTCAATATTAGCTCTTTCATTATGACCACCAACGTTATAGATGCATCCACTTTCACCTTTACGCATAATAAGATCAATGGCAGTGCAATGGTCATAAACATGTAACCAGTCTCTGACATTTTTACCTTCACCATATACAGGTAATTTAATATTATTTAGAGCATTATGAATCATTAAAGGAATCATCTTTTCAGGGAATTGATATGGACCATAGTTGTTGGAACATCTAGAAATAGAAGTATTTAAACCATATGTACGATGATATGCACCGACTAATAAATCAGCACTAGCTTTAGATGATGAATATGGGCTTGATGTATGAAGTGGAGTATTTTCTCTGAAGAATAAATCTTTGCGTTCCAAAGGCAAATCACCATATACTTCATCAGTAGAGATTTGATGATATCTTGAAACGCCATATTTAATAGAAGCATCCATTAAAACAGATGTGCCAATGATATTAGTGGATAAGAAAATTTCAGGATTTTCAATTGAGCGATCCACATGGCTTTCAGCTGCAAAGTTAACAACAATATCAAACTTTTCTTTTTCAAATAAATCATAAATGGCATCACGATCACAAATATCCATCTTTACAAATTTAAAGTGTGGATTATCTTTTAAACCATCAAGATTTTTAATATTGCCGGCATAAGTTAATAAATCCAAAGCTACATAATCATCTTCTGGATGTTCACTTAGCTGTTGATACATAAAGTTAGAGCCGATAAATCCAGCTGCTCCAGTTACTAATATTTTCATGAAAACCTCCAAAATACCTCACTATTATAACAGTTTATTAATAATCATTTAAATTTTAGACTTAATAACAGGATTAAACAAAACTATTTAAAACGATTATGATAGCTACAATGTTGACATAAAGGTAATATTAATTTTTTCTCTTTAAGAGCTTTAATAGTATCTAAATACTTCTTACTATTTAAGATATCTTTTAAAGTATTATTTTTTAAATTGCCTAAAGCATTGATGCCTAAAGGATCTAAACAACAAGACGATACATCACCATTACTTAAAATCGCTAATTGGTCTATTAAACCATGACATTTTCCGATATCAGAGATAAAAGGATGATTCATATTAGGCCAAGTAAAGAATTCTTGAAAGTAGATATAAGTATTATCTTTTAATTTAAATGAAGATGTTTTAGATGTTTCTTTGATATTAAATCTTTGATATAAACTATTTAAATAAGTTCTTAATGAATCATCTAAGCTACTTGGATCATAGAAACGTAACTCTAAGCTACAACTACGTTCTTTATCAATTAATTCATCAATTACTTTAAAGTAGTTGTTGTTGATATTTAAATGATTGATTGAATGTAAAGATATTGATAACTTTCTTAAACATTGATGTTTAAAAATATCAGGGTATTTATGTAATAAAGTGCCATTAGTAACAAGTTGTAAGTTAATATTCTTATCATCTAACATGTTTAAGATTTCATCAAAATCAGGATGCAATAAAGGTTCTCCTAAGACATGAAGATAGATATAATCACATACTTCTTTAATTTGATCAGTATAATTATCAATTTCTGTTAAAGTTAAAAAACGTTGGCCTTTATTTTCAGTACAAAAAGGACAATTCAAGTTACAACAATTAGTTATTTCAAGATATATTCTTTTCATTGTTCCTATTATAACAATAAAAAACTTAGGCGAGTGCCTAAGTCATTAATCAATCTTAGAGAAGTAGTTATTATTAGCTACTTTTAATAAATGCTCACCATAGCTAGTCTTGCCATATTCTTTACTAGCTTTAAGTAAGGTTTCTTTATCAATCCAGCCGTTATTATAAGCGATTTCTTCAGGAATAGATATCTTAATACCTAAGATATCTTCTAAACTTCTTACAAAGTTATTAGCATCATTTAAAGATGTCATAGTACCGGTATCAAGCCATGCGAAACCACGACCGAATAATTCACAATCTAAGTCTTTGCTTTCAAGATAGATGCGGTTGATATCTGTAATTTCTAATTCACCTCTTGAAGATGGTTTTAAATTCTTAGCATATTTTACAACTTTATTATCATAGAAATATAAACCAACAGCAGCATAATTAGAT
>CAKUWO010000021.1 GCA_934699415.1 uncultured Erysipelotrichaceae bacterium | reverse complement strand
TTGTTTTAAATGGTTAAGTGAAGTTAGGCGAGTTTTAAAAGATGATGGAACAAAGTGGGTTATTGGCTCCTATCACAATATTTTCCGTGTTGGAACTATACTTCAAAACCTTGGATTTTGGATTTTAAATGACATTTGTTGGATTAAAAATAATCCTATGCCAAATGAGGTTAGAGCTATCTATTTAAATAAAATGGCTGTAGCTAATATTGATGAATATATCGCTTTAGCTAATGATAGTGGTCTTAATTGTTTTGTGATTGACATTAAAGAATCTGATGGTATGGCTTATAAATCAGAAGTGGCTAAGTCTTATTCACCAAGTTCATATGAAAACGGTTATTTAAGTCAAGAAGAATATCAAGAAGCAATAAAGAAATGTAAAGATAATGGTCTTTATCTTGTTGGAAGAATTGTTACTTTTAAAGATATTTATTATGCTAATGATTATCCAGAATATTGCTTATTAGATAAAGAAACTAATGAACCATATCTCTTGGCTAATTCTTATTGGCCATCACCATATATGCGTGAAGTATGGGAATACAATATTGCCTTAGCACTTGAAGGGGCGAAAATGGGTTTTAATGAAATTCAATTTGATTATTTAAGATTCCCAGATCGCATTGATTCTATAAAAGAGAATATCGATTTTAGAAATAAACATAATGAAGAAATGATTACCGCTATTAATGGTTTCTTACTCTATGCAAGAGAACAGTTACACCAAGAATCAGTTTATCTATCAGCCGATACTTTTGGTGAAACAAGCAATAATTATGTCACATCATATGGTCAATATTGGCCGATGATTTCATCAATCGTTGATGTTGTATCATCAATGCCATATCCAGATCATTTCGCAACATATGATTATGGTATAGAAGAGCCAGTATGGACCGTTCCTGGAAGGCTATTAGATTGTTGGGGAAATGATGTCTTAAAAAGACAGGAAGAAAGCTTAAATAAAGCGAAAGTACGTACTTGGATTCAAGGATATGACACAATATATCGTGATCCTTTAACAATTTATGATGCTGATAAGATAAATGAACAGATCGAAGCTTTATATGCTAATGGTTTAGATGACGGTTATATTATTTGGAATGCACCATCAAATATCATTCGTTATCAATCGTATAAAGAATGTTTCAAAGAAAGGCGTTAAAGATAATATCTTTTTGAAACATGTTAAAATAAAAAGATAAAGGATGAAGAAAATGAAAATCATTGGATGGAATGTTAATGGCCTTAGGGCTTGTATGAAAAAAGGTGAATTTCAGGCTTTAATCGAAAGAGAAGATCCTGATATTATCGCAATTCAAGAGACTAAGATGCAAGAAAATCAGCTTGAAGAAGAATTTAGAGGTTATTATCGCTATATGTCTTCAGCTGAAAGAAAAGGCTATTCGGGTACGATGGTCTTGACTAAAAAAGAACCACTTAAGGTTTCTTATGATTTCCCTGGTGAACATCCAATGGAAGGGAGGGTTATCACATTAGAATATCCTGATTTCTATTTTATTGATACCTATATTCCTAATTCTAAGGATGGTTTATTAAGGCTTGATTATCGAATGTATTTTGAAGACTGCATGCGTAATTATTTGATGGAATTAGATAAGATTAAACCAGTTATTTATACCGGAGATCTCAATGTAGCTCATAATGAGATAGATCTTAAAAATCCAGAAACTAATCACCATAATCCGGGTTTCTCTGATGCTGAAAGAAATAAGATGACCATTCTTTTAGATAGTGGCTTTAAAGATACCTTTAGATATCTTTATCCTGATAAGATTCAATATTCATGGTGGTCTTATAGGATGAGGGCAAGAGAGAGAAATGTTGGTTGGAGAATTGATTATTTCTTGGTATCAAATCGTATTATAAATGAAGTATCTGAATCAGCAATTTTAGATGATGTATACGGTTCAGATCATTGTCCAATTAAATTAGTTATAAAGGAGAAAAATATATGACAACTTATGAATTTGTAGAAAAAGAAATCAGTGCAATGAAAGAGGATTTAAAAGAATTAGTATCCCATAATTCAGTATTTGCTCAAGATGAATTACCATTTGGTAGTGAAAATCGTAAGGTTTTAGATGCAGCTTTAAAAATGATGGAAAGAGAAGGCTTAAAGACTAAGAATCTCGATTATTATTGTGGTTATGGTGAAGTAGGAGAAGGTGAAGATATCATTGGCATTGTTGGCCATATTGATGTTGTACCAGCACCACTTGAAGGATGGAATACTAATCCTTTTGAAATGGTTGAAAAAGATGGTGTTTTATATGGTCGTGGTGTAAGTGATGATAAGAGTGGTGTTGTAGCATCTTTATATGCTATTAAATATCTTTTAGAAAGTGGTTATAAATTCAAAAAGAGAGTTCGTTTGATTACTGGATGCAATGAAGAGACAGGTAGTGCATGCATGAAACATTATGTTGAATGCGAAGGACAGAATGTTAAGATGGGTTTTACACCAGATGCTGATTTCCCAGGCATTTTCGCCGAAAAGGGATGTATTGATGGTGATATTCTCAATACTAATTCAAAGATTATTGATATTAAGGGTGGCGAAGCTACCAATATTGTAAATAAAAGAGTTGAAGCTATTCTTCCTAATAATTCTTTTGATGAAGCTAAATTTGAAGCTTTCTTAAAAGAAAATGAAATTGAATATACTTTAAGCCATGAAGATAATATTAAAATTGTAGTAAATGGTATTGCTGCTCATGGCTCACTTCCTGAAAAAGGTAAAAATGCAGTTAGCTATTTAATGGAAGCTTTATATGCAGCAGGATTTAATGATCCTTTAACTGATTTCTATCATGAATTTATTGCCTTAAATGTTCATGGTGAATTATTAGGATGTGAAGAACTTACTGATAAATATACTAATTTATCATTCAATATCGGTATTGTTCATAAAGATGAAAAGGGAATTCATATGAGTGTCGATGCTAGATTCCCAGTTACTAGAGATTATAAGACAGCTTTACCTTATTTAGAAAAAATGAAGAGTGCTGATACTAATTTCTATGTTAAAAAGCATGTTGAACCATTATTCTATGATATTGAATCACCAATGATTAAGGCTTTAACTAAGGCTTATGCAGATGTTACAGGTGATAAAGAATCTAAAATGGAAGCTATTGGTGGAGGTACTTATGCTAAATCAATCAATGGTATTGTGCCATTTGGATGTTGCTTTAGAGGAGAAGATGGTGATATCCATTCACCTAATGAATATTTACCAGTAGAAAGCTTTAAGAAGCAGGTGTTATGCTATGTTGAAGCTATCAAGAATTTAAATGAGCTGGAGGAAGCATAAATGAAAAAGGCCAAAATGGCTTTTATCTATGATTTTGATAAGACATTATCACCTAAGGATATGCAAGAATTTCATCTTTTAAAACGTTTAGGTTTTGAAGACCCTAAGGATTTTTGGAAAAAATGTTCTGAGATTTCTGATGAGCACAACATTGACGGCATTATGAGCTATATGATGTTACTTGCTCAAGCAGATCCTAATATGACCCGTGATTCATTAAGAGAAGAGGGTAGATATATTGAATTATATCCTGGTGTTGATACTTGGTTTAAAAGAATGAATGAATATGGAGCTTCAAAAGGGCTTGAGATTGAGCATTATATCATTTCTTCTGGTCTAAAAGATATTATCAAAGGTACAAGTATTGCTGATGAATTTAAGAAGATTTTCGCCTGCAGTTATTACTTTGATGAAAACGAGAAACCAGTCTGGCCAAGTAGAGTTATTAATTATACTGTTAAAACACAATATCTATTCCGTATCAATAAAGGTGTCTTAGATGAAAGAAATGATATTGACCTTAACCGTTCAACTCCTGAAGATGATAAATATATTCCATATAATCGTATGATTTATTTTGGTGATGGTTTAACAGATGTGCCTTCAATGAAAGTAGTATCACAATTTGGTGGTACCACTATCGCTGTCTTTGCAGATATTTTTGAAGATCCAGCTATGGAACTACACAATCGTAATACCGCTAACTATATCGCTAATGCTGACTATCGAGAAGGAAGTAGAATAGATCATATTGTTAAAGGATTGATTGATGCTGCATCTATTTCTGAGCATTTAGAAAGTTATCGTTAATATGATACTTGACGAAATATATTCTATTGCTTATAAACGCAAAGATAAAATTAAAATCGAAGATAAAGAATATCCTATTACGCCATTAATTGAAAGAGAGTGTAAGATGCTTGTTAAATTACATGCTTTATTAATTGGTGTTGGTACGGTATTTGGTGTTATTGTAGCTTCGTCTTTTGGAATTTATAATGCCTTCTTTGATATTATTGTTGTTATCTTAATGCTGCTATTTTTGAATATTCTTTTGGATCGTTTAGCTTATTTTTTACTTAAAAGGAGAGTTAAATGATTAATTGGATATTATATTATGCAATTAATGCTTTATTATTGCTTTTTATCATTAGCCGTTTATTTGGCGGTAAAAAGATAAATTATGAATGTGGCAAAAGATCAAAGGCTTATGAAGTTATCTTCTTTATCTTATTGGGTTTAGTGATGTATTACCGTAATCCTAATCTCTATGGAATTATTAGCCTTTGTTTATTCCTTATCTCTGGAGCTATTTATCATATTCTTCCTAGTGGTTTAGCAGATAAGGCAATAGTTGTTAAAGGCAAAGCTTATCCCTTTAATAAGATAGATGATATGGATTTAGAAGTTATTGATGGTGAATGTCGTCTAAATTTTAAATATCATTTAAGTAGTAAAACTTTATTCACTACTCTTGAACATAGAGATATGCTCAAGAGTTTTATTAGGCTCTATGAGCGTAGTTAATGGAGGTAGAAATGATTAATGTTTATATTGTTTCTGGCTTTTTAGGAGCTGGAAAAACTACTCTTATTCAGAAAATGCTTAGTGGCATGAAAGATGTTATGTTAATTGAAAATGAATTTGGTGAAGTAGGGGTGGATGCATCTTTTTTTGACAACAATCTTAAAGTAACTGAAATCAATAATGGTTGTATTTGTTGTAGCTTAAAAGGTGATTTTAAAGATGCACTAGAAGAGATTAGGGCTTATAAGGTATCTAATCTTATTATTGAGCCATCAGGTGTTGGTAAGCTATCTGATATTATGCCAGTTGTACTTAAAGAAGATGATATGCGTTTAGTATCACATTGTTGTGTAGTTGATGTTCGTACAGCTAGAAAGTTCCATAAGAATTTTAAAGAATACTTTGATGATCAAGTAATTATGGCTAATGCAGTATTATTATCACATCTTGACATTGCAAATGAAAAACAGGTTGAAGAAGCTATTGAAATCATTAAAGATTTAAATGATGAAGTAGAAATTAATACTAAAGATGTAAATGAAATGAATTATGAAGAATTACTCGATTTCATGGTCAAGAATGTTAATATCTGTCCTGAATGTTTAATGGGCGAGGGATGTTGTTGCTGTCATCATGAACACGAACATGACCACGAGTGTGAACATGACCATCATGATCATGAACACGAATGTCATCACGAGCATCATCACCACCATCATGATGATCCATTTGAAGCTATTTCTTTTAAAACAGATCGTTTATATACAATTGATGAAGTGAAAGAAATGATGCATCAATTAGATGATTCAATTATTCGTTGTAAAGGATATGTTTTATCTGATGAAGGTACTATTTACTTCAACTATGTTCTTGATGAAGAGAATATTTTCTTAGGAAATAAACAAGAAGAAGGTTTAATTGTTTTGATTGGTACTGAATTAGATAGCAATAAGTGGGCTGAGGTATTTAAGATTCATGGTTAAACCGGTATATGTATTTAGCGGTTTCTTAGATAGTGGTAAAACATCAGTTATCAAAGAAACCTTAAGTGATTCTGATTTCACTATGGGAGATCCTACATTAATCATTGTTCTTGAAGAAGGTGATGAAGAATATGATGAAGAGTTTTTAAGAAAGAGTAATTCAAAGATTGTCTATCTTGATTCAATTAATGATTTAACCAAAGAACAGATGGCTGAATATGAACTTGATTATGACTTTGATCGTATTTTTATTGAATTAAATGGTTTAGAGAGCGATGAAATTCTTTATAAACAAGGTTTTATTAATAATTGGGATTTAGCTGAAACTTTATCAATCTTTAATGCTCAAGCTTACGATTTACAAATTAATAATTTAAAAACATTCTTCTTTGATCATATTAGATTTGCTGATGTATGTATTTTTAATAGAGCTGATAATATTGATAAAAGAGCTATACGTAATAACTTGAAAGCAGCTAATCCAAGATTACAAATTATTTATGAAGATTCTGATGGCAATGCGACATCTGGTATTGAAGATATTGAATTTGATTTAAATAGTAATCCACTCTATATCGAAGATGCTGATTATGGTTTATGGTATATGGATGCTTTAGACCATCCTTTAAAGTATGATGGTCATAATATTTCTTTAAATATGATGCTAGTAGAAGATTTAGGACATGATAATGCATGTATTATGGGTCGTAAAGCGATGGTATGTTGCGCCAACGATATTACCGATATTGGTATTACTTGTGTTGGTATAGATACTAAAGTTCTTGAAAAGGGTAAATACTATCGTGCTATTGGAAGAATTCAAGCTGTAGATGATACTCAAGGTTATAAAACTTGTCTTTTATATGTAAATGAATATCATGAAAGTTCTAAACCTCAAGAAGAATTAGTGACATTTAATTAGGTATAAATATGGCAATTATTATTTCTATTTTATTTGGTATTGTTGAAGGCATTACTGAATGGTTACCTGTGTCTTCTACAGGACATATGATTCTATTTAATGCTTTAATTCACTTTGAAAATTATGTAAGTAGCGATTTCTATTCAATGTATGAAGTAGTTATTCAATTAGGAGCGATTCTTGCGGTTGCATTACTGTTTTTTAAGGCTTTATGGCCTCTTAAAAGAGATAAAGAATCAAATATTAGCTTAGATAAGAATACTCTTAATTTATGGCTAAAAATAATTATTTCATCAATTCCTGCAGCATGTATTATTCCTTTTGATGATTACTTTGAAGAGATGTTCTACAATCCAATCTCTGTAGCTATTGCGTTAATTGTCTTTGGTATTGGATTTATTGTAATTGAGAAATTGCATAAAGGTAAGAGGGCAAGAGTTAATAGTTTAAACGATTTAACTTATTTGGATGCATTATTAATTGGCTGTTTTCAAGTGTTAGCTGCTATTTTCCCTGGTACTTCAAGATCTGGTGCAACTATTCTTGGGGGACTAGTAATTGGTGTAGCAAGAGGAATAGCTACAGAATATACTTTCTTCTTAGCTTTACCAGCAATGGCTGGGGCGTCACTTCTTAAATTATTAAAGTTTAGTGGTGTTTTAGCATTTAATGAAATTATGATTTTACTTGTTGGAATGATTAGTGCTTTTATTGTTTCATTATATGTAATTCGTAACCTATTAGGTTATGTTAGAAAACATGATTTCACTGTCTTCGGTTACTATCGTATTATTCTGGGTATAATTGTTATTATCTTCTTTAGTTTATAAGCAGACATTGATTGTCTGCTTTTTTGTTTATAAATAAATATAAAAAAAGACATCTATTACTAGATGTCTTTATAATCGTGATAATAAATTAGTAATTAAATTACTTAATGATTTCGTTAACGTTTCCTGAACCTACTGTACGGCCACCTTCACGAATTGAGAACTTAGTTCCTGCTTCGAGAGCGATAGGAGAAATGAGTTCAACTGTCATTTCAACGTGGTCACCAGGCATAACCATTTCAACACCTTCTGGGAGTTCGATAACGCCTGTTACGTCAGTTGTACGGAAATAGAACTGTGGACGATAGTGTGAAACGAATGGTGTATGACGTCCGCCTTCTTCCTTAGTTAAGATATAAACCTGAGCTTTGAAAGTTGTATGAGGAGTAACTGAACCTGGCTTAGCAAGTACCTGACCTCTTACGATTTCATCACGGTTTACACCACGGAGAAGAGCACCGATGTTATCGCCTGCTTCAGCAACGTCGAGCATCTTGTGGAACATTTCAAGACCTGTTAATACAGTCTTACGAGTTGGCTTGATACCTACGATTTCAACTTCATCGTTGAGGTGAGCTTCACCACGTTCAACACGTCCAGTAGCAACAGTACCACGACCAGTGATTGTGAATACGTCTTCTACTGGCATTAAGAATGGCTTATCTGCTTCACGAGCTGGAGCTGGGATATAAGTGTCAACAGCATCCAATAATTCCTTGATAGCTGGTGTCCACTTTGGATCTCCCTGAAGAGCCTGGAAAGCAGAACCACGGATTACAGGGCAGTTGTCACCATCAAATCCATACTCAGAAAGAAGTTCACGAACTTCCATTTCAACAAGGTCGATCAATTCTTCATCGTCAACCATGTCGCACTTGTTTAAGAATACAACGATAGCTGGAACACCTACCTGACGAGCAAGTAAGATGTGTTCACGTGTCTGAGGCATTGGTCCATCAGTAGCAGCTACTACGAGGATAGCACCATCCATCTGAGCAGCACCAGTGATCATGTTCTTAACATAGTCAGCGTGGCCTGGGCAGTCTACGTGTGCATAGTGACGAGTAGCTGTTCTGTATTCAACGTGAGCAGTATTAATAGTAATACCACGAGCCTTTTCTTCTGGAGCACCGTCGATCTGATCGTATGCTTTGAATTCAGCTCCACCTTTTTCTGAAAGGCGTTTTGTGATAGCAGCAGTTAAAGTTGTTTTACCGTGGTCAACGTGACCGATTGTACCGATATTAACGTGAGTTAAGGAACGGTCAAATTTTTCCTTTGCCATTAAAGTAATATCCTCCTATTTTGACTTATTTAATTTTATCTTAAGGATTAATTAAAATCAATTAGTCCTTATTGTTTTTCTCAGCGATCTTAGCAGCGATTGACTTTGGAACCTCTGCATAATGATCCATCTGCATTACATAGTTACCACGACCCTGTGTGAATGAGCGAAGGTCTGTTGCGTAACCAAACATTTCTGAAAGTGGAACGAAGCATCTAACAGCGATAGCATTTCCTCTTTCTTCCTGTTCTCTGATTTGACCACGACGTTTTGTAATATCGCCCATAATAGAACCTAAGTATTCACTTGGTGCTACTACTTCAACGTCCATGATTGGTTCAAGGATAACAGGGTCACACTTCTTAGCGGCTTCTCTTAAAGCAAGAGATGCAGCCATCTTGAAGGCCATTTCTGATGAGTCGACTTCATGGTAAGAACCATCGAAGAGTGTTGCTTTAATATCAACGATAGGGTAACCAGCAATTAAACCATTGTTTAATGCTGCTACTAAACCTTCCTGAGTTGGCTTGATATATTCTCTTGGAACTGTACCACCAACAACAGCATCGATGAATTCAAATCCTTTACCTTCTTCGTTCGGTTCGAAACGAATCCATACGTGGCCGTATTGGCCTCTACCACCAGACTGACGAATGAATTTACCTTCACATTCAGCTTCTTTGCGAATAGTTTCGCGATAAGCTACTTGAGGTGCGCCAACGTTACATTCAACGTTGAATTCTCTCTTCATTCTTTCAACGATGATATCAAGGTGTAATTCACCCATACCAGCGATGATAGTCTGACCGGTTTCTTCATCAGTAAATGTACGGAAAGTTGGATCTTCTTCAGCAAGCTTACTTAAAGCAATACCCATCTTATCTGAGTCAGCTTTTGTTTTTGGCTCAACTGACATCTGGATAACTGGTTCAGGGAAGACCATTGATTCAAGGATAATTGGATGTTTTTCATCACAGAGTGTATCACCTGTTGTTGTATTCTTTAAGCCTACAACAGCAGCAATATCACCAGCATCAACTTCTTCAATTTCCTGACGATGGTTAGCGTGCATCTGTAAGATACGTGAGAAACGCTCACGGCAATCTTTTGTAGCATTTAAAACATAAGAACCAGATGTAATAACACCTGAGTAAACACGGAAGTAAGTTAAACGTCCAACGAATGGGTCAGTAGCAATTTTGAATGCTAAAGCTGCAAATGGTTCCTTATCGTCAGCTTTTCTTTCTTCTTCTTCGCCCTCTTCATTTACACCCTTAATAGCAGGGATATCAAGTGGAGATGGGAGATATTCAACAACAGCATCTAATAAGAGCTGGATACCCTTGTTCTTATAAGCTGAACCGCAAAGAACAGGGAAGAATTCTGATGCGATAACACCAGTTCTGATAGCAGATTTGATTTCGGCAATAGTTGGTTCTTCACCTTCTAAAACTTTCATCATGAGATCTTCATCATAGTCAGCAACTTTTTCAATGAGTTCCTGACGGAGAACTTCTGCTTCTTCTTTGAACTGATCATCAATTTCAGATTCAGTTACATCTAAGCCCTTATCATCGTTATAGATGTATTGTTTTCTTTCGATGATATCGATAACACCACGGAAAGTGTTTTCAGCACCGATAGGCATCTGAATAGCTGCAGCTTTAGCAGCTAAACGATCACCGATTGAACGTACAGCCATCATGAAGTCAGCACCTGTAGCGTCCATTTTATTACAGAATACAATGCGTGGAACCTTATATGTTGTAGCTTGACGCCAAACAGTTTCAGTCTGAGGTTCTACACCAGCCTTTGAGTCTAATACAGTAATAGCACCATCAAGTACACGGAGGGAACGTTCAACTTCTACAGTGAAGTCAACGTGGCCTGGAGTATCGATGATATTAAAACGAGTTTCTGGGAACTGTTTCTTAGAGCCACTCCATATAGTTGTAGTAGCAGCAGAAGTGATAGTAATACCACGTTCCTGTTCTTCTTCCATCCAGTCCATTGTTGCTGAACCATCATGTGTTTCACCAATCTTATGGTTTTTACCTGTATAGAAGAGGATACGCTCAGTACATGTAGTCTTACCAGCATCGATGTGGGCCATGATACCGAGGTTACGAATGTTCTCTAATTTATATTTACGTGCCATAAAGTGTAACTCCTATTACCAGCGGTAATGAGCGAACGCTTTATTTGCTTCAGCCATCTTATGTGTATCGTCTTTCTTCTTGACAGAAGCACCCTGACCGTTTGCAGCATCCATGATTTCGTTAGCTAAACGCTGTTCCATGGTTCTTTCGCTACGAAGACGGCTGTAGTTTACGATCCAACGAAGTCCAAGAGTTAATCTTCTTTCATCTGAAACTTCTACTGGTACTTGGTAGTTTGCACCACCAACACGACGCATCTTGAGTTCGAGTTCAGGCATTACGTTATCTAATGCTTTTTCGAATACTTCCATTGGCTGTTGTCCAGTCTTCTCCTCGATGATGTTGAAAGCGTTGTATAAGATGTTTTGAGCAACGTTTTTCTTACCATCGATCATGATTTTGTTTACTAAGCGAGTAACAAGTTTGGAGTTATAGATTGGATCGGTGAGTACGTCACGTTTAACGATATGTCCTTTTCTTGCCATATTCTATTTTCTCCTTCCTTATTTCTTAGGCTTCTTTGTACCGTAGAGGGAACGTCCCTGTTTACGGTTTTCTACACCGGCACAGTCGAGAGTGCCACGGATGATGTGATAACGAACACCTGGTAAGTCCTTAACACGACCACCACGGATTAAAACAACTGAGTGTTCCTGAAGGTTGTGTCCGATACCTGGGATATATGCAGTAACTTCCATGCCGTTTGATAAACGTACACGGGCATATTTTCTCAGAGCTGAGTTTGGTTTCTTTGGTGTCATGGTACCAACACGAGTGCATACTCCACGTTTCTGTGGGGAGTTTAATGCGATTGGACGAGACTTAAGTGAGTTGAAACCACGGTTCATAGCAGGTGATTTTGACTTATAAGTCTTTGATTCACGTCCTTTGCGTACCAACTGATTGATTGTAGGCATTGCATTCTCCTTTCTTCATATTTATGCACACACTTCCAAGTGTGCCAACTTGTTTCATAATATATAGATCCTTTCGGATCTGTAACAAGCCTACTTATTTTAAGGGATTTAATAGCTTGAGTCAATAGAAAAAGAGCTAAAAATGAAGTTTTTTTACAAGAATTTTTACTTCTAGATTTCTTTTATATTAAGACATAAAAAAGCGGAATAAATCCGCTATTTAGGCTTACGCATAGAGTAGGGACAACCACAATAATCTTGATGGTATAGTCCTACTAGTCGATTTAATCGTTCGTTAAGATTAATGCCATTTTCTTTTTTGAAATCAGCATATAAAGGCTTAACGCTTGGATATTTCTTGCTTAAATCTTCTAGTATCTCATTTAAATAATCAGCTTTTTTACGATTAGATACTGACATAACAGTAGTTATATAATCATATTGATTAAGATATGCGTAGCGATAACTATCCTCTAATCTCATCCGATAGCAGAGCTTGCATCTATTGCCTCCCTCTTTCTCATTAGCATAGGGTGCTAGCTCTTTAATGTAGTCATTATCATATTTAGGGACTATTAGATCTATATTGTGTTCGCTGGATATTAAATCTAAATATTTTTGTAGCTCTTTAAGACGATGATTATATTCATCATAAGGATAAATATTAGAATTACTATAATAGATAGTGATATTGAAAAATTGGTCTAGTAATAATAAAGGATAAACCGAACATACTCCACAACATACATGAAAGAGTAGGTTTGGACGATGATCTAAAGAAGCGATTTCTTCATGAAATTCCTTTAAATAATTCTTACTCATTGTCGATAAACATTGAATCGCCGAATGAGAAGAAACGATACTTTTCTTTTACAGCTTCTTTATAAGCATCAAGAATCATTTCTTTACTAGTGAAAGCAGCCATCATCATTACTAAGGTTGATTTAGGAAGATGGAAGTTAGTAATTTGAGCGTCGATAGCTTTAAATTCATATGGCGGATAGATAAAGATTTGTGTATTACCTTCACATTCTCTAAATTCACCATATCTCTCCATTACCGATTCTAAAGTTCTTGTTGAAGTTGTACCAACAGCAATAATTCTTCTATTTTCTTTTTTTGCTAAATTAAGAGCATCAGCTGTTTCTTGATCCATATGATAATATTCGCTATGCATTTTATGGTCTTCAACATTTTCTTCTTTTACTGGTCTAAAGGTGCCTAGTCCAACATGCAAAGTAACTTCTCGAATTTCAACGCCTTTATCTTTGATCTTCTGGTCTAATTCTTTAGTGAAATGTAAACCAGCAGTAGGACAAGCAGCACTGCCATCAACTTTAGCATAAGTGGTTTGATATCTTGAAGGATCATTCAATTTCTCATGAATATATGGTGGAAGAGGCATGCTTCCAAGTTGTTCCAATACTTCTAAAAAGATTCCTTCATAATGCATTTTAAAGATACGAATGCCTTCATCTTTAACTTCTAAACATTCAGCTTTAAGCAAGTCTCCAATATCAATAATTGTACCTACTTTAATAACTTTTGCATTGCCACAAAGACATTCGCAAATATCGCCATCTCTTTTAAGTATCAAGATTTCAACAAGCGCACCTGTCGCTTCTTTAATACCTTTAAGACGAGCTGGTATGACTTTAGAGTTGTTACGAACAAGGACATCACCAGGTTTTAAATAATCGATGATGTCATAGAAATGACGATGCTCATATAAACCGGTATTTTTATGTAAGACAAATAATCTTGATTCATCCCTTTTTGGACTAGGATGTTGAGCAATTAGCTCTTCTGGTAATTCATAATCAAATTCTTCTAGTTTCATTAGAAACCTCTTTCATCAAATGGATAGGTACTTAAGATATGTTCTTTATATTCTGTATAGCGATCTTCATCTAATGCAAGACGAGCGCCTTCAACAAGCTTTATTAAGAAACGTAAGTTATGAATTGACATTAAGCGCATACCAAAGCCTTCTTTTGCGCGATATAAGTGGTGAAGATAAGCTTTGCTATATTTCTTGCAACATTCGCAATCACATAAAGGATCTAATGGCGAGAAGTCGTGAGCATACATTTCTTTGCGAATATTAATACGTCCTTGACTTGTCATTAAAGTACCATGTCTTGCGATACGCGTAGGTAAGACACAGTCAAACATATCAACACCTCTTTCAATGCCTTCAAGAATATCATTAACCGTACCTACGCCCATTAAATAACGTGGTTTATCTTCAGGCAAATATCTAATAGCATCTTCAACCATCTTATACATAGTTGGTTTATCTTCACCTACTGATGTACCACCGATTGAATAGCCATCAAAATCCATCTTAGCTAATTCTTTAGCACAATTCTCTCTTAAGTCTTTAAATTCACCACCTTGAACAATGCCAAATAAGGATTGATCTTCTCTTGTGTGATGTTTTAATCCTCTTTCAGCCCAACGAATTGTACGCTCAGTAGAATTCTTGGTATATTCATAAGTTGCAGGATAGGGGATACATTCATCTAGTGACATTGCGATATCACTGCCAATAGCTTCTTGAATTTCAATACTCTTTTCAGGAGACAAGAACATTTTTGTACCATCAAGGTGTGATTTAAAATGAACACCTTCTTCTTGAATCTTACGATTATCCGCTAATGAGAAGACTTGGAATCCGCCACTATCAGTTAATACAGGACCATCATAATTCATAAAGTTATGAATACCACCAGCTTCTTTCATGACCTCTTCTCCAGGTCTTAACCATAAGTGATATGTATTAGATAAGATGATAGAAGCTCCCATTTCTTTAATTTCTTCAGGAGAAATAAATTTAACGGTAGCTTGAGTACCGACTGGCATAAAAACAGGAGTTTGAACTATCTTGCCAAAAACGTTTAATTGACCGCGTCTAGCGTTTGATTTTGGATCTTTTTTTATTAAGGTATATTTAAAGTTTTTCATATTTTTCACCCGCCACATCATAACACATCCTGTGCTATAATTCTAAATATGAATAGTAAAGCTTTAAAAAAAGATAATTTGCCTACCGATATCAAGCCTGAAAAACAATATGATGCTAAACCAATAGGCTTTTTAGTAGCTTGTTTTATCTTTGGGTCAATGTTGTGTTTTGATTTACGTTATTTATCATTTGGTGTTTTTTTGATGTCTATTGCAATTTTTGCGCTTGTTTTTTTACCTTCAAGAGTGCTAATCGAATTTTATAAAGATTATATGATTGTCTATTATAAGGTTAATCAAGAGGATTGCTATCTTATATATTATGATGAAGTTGTTTCTTGGACTTATATTAAAGGAAGAATGAAAGATTATATTTATTTTGAATTAGAAGAAGGGGAAACAGTAAGAGTCGCTTCTTTTTCAAGAAATAGAATTGGCAGTTATCTTGAGAATTGTTTGCCTAATCGTGAAAAGAAAGTCATTAATTAAGCTATTATTTTACTTATTTTGCTAGTCATGTTATTTTATATATGAAAATATGTAAAAAACAGGAGGGAATAATGAAAGAGTTTCAAAATAATGCTTACTTTTGGCAAAAAATAGATACTCTATGCCTTTCGGGTGATTATATAGAAAGCTATAAAGCTGGTGATACACATCCTATCAGAAGCGATTTAGTATATCCGTTATCTTATGGTTACTATAAAGCTTGTAATAATGAAAATGAAGCTGAAATCGGTTTTCATTGTTTCAAAGGAGAACACGGTTATGATCCTGTAGGAATCGTGGTATCGGCTGATATCTTACATAAAGATATCGAAGCTAAACTTCTTATTGGAGTAAATGATGAAGAGATTGAAAAAGTGTTATTATTTCTCAATCAATCAAGCTTTCAAAAAACCATCTATATTGGAAGAGGAAATGATATTCCATATTGGGCACAAAGTGAGTAGCGAAAGCTACTTTTTTGTTTATACTTTAAGTAGAGGTGATTAAGATGAATGATATTCTTGATGTATTAAAAGAAAGACGCTCAATTCGCTCTTTCAAAGATGAAATGCCAAGTGATAGCGACATTGAAAAAGTAGTAGAAGCAGGTTTATATGCTGCTAATGGTATGAATCGTCAACTTACAGCTTTTATCGTAGTAAAAGATAAAGAAACAAGAGATGCTTTATCAAGAGTTAATGCTGAAATCTTAAAGAGTAAAGCTGATCCGTTCTATAATGCACCAGTTATTATTGCTGTATTAACTAAAAAAGGGGTACCAACAGGGGTTGAAGATGGCTCTTTAGTATTAGGAAATATGATGAATGAAGCATATTCTATTGGTTTAGGTTCTTGTTGGATCCATCGTTGTAAAGAAGCTTTTAATACTGAAATTGGTAAAGAAATCTTAAAGAAATTCAACTTAGAAGATTATGAGGGTGTTGGTCATTTAGCTTTAGGCTATGCTAAAGAAAATGGTGTAGCATCACCACGCAAAGAAAATAGAGTGTTCTATATTAAATAGGAGAGCAATTATATGCTCTCCTTTATCTTTTTATAAGCTTCTTCTAATTGTTTGATGATGATATCTTTATCTTTACAAAATGATGCATTAGCGCCGCATAGATTAGTATAAATAAATTCAGTTTTATTAAAATGATGAATTTCTTCTAACATTTTATATTCATCATCCAAATATGAAGCAGTTAATAAAGGGTCATCGGTATTGATATTTAATGGTATACCTTGTTCTAAGAAATAACGAATAGGATGTTCCTTTAAGCTATTTACACCTTTAGCTAATAAATTACTAGTTGGAGATATTTCTAAAGTTACATTATGTTCCTTTAAATAATTAGTGACTGCTATATCTTGTGATGCATGAATTCCATGACCAATTCTTTTGATACCTAATGAAGCGATATAGTAAACATTAGATGCTGGAGCACTTTCACCAGCATGTACTGTAATATTGACATTTAGTTTTTGTGCTAAATCGAATTGTGCTTTATAGTCACTTAAGGGATTGGCTAATTCATTGCCGGCTAAATCGATGCCTACAACGCCTTCGTTTTTTAACTTATTTGCCAATAAGACTGTTTGAGTATTTAAATCGTCATTATGATCACCATGCATCATGCATAAAATTATGCCTCCGACCATATCCTTATGCTTATTTAAGGTTTTATGCATACCTTCACATACTGCAAGAGTTGCTTCTTCCATTGTTAAAGACGAAGTATGAAGTTGTGGGGCAAAACGCACTTCTAATAATCTAATACCATCGTTGTAACATTCTTCAAATAACTCTTCGCTGCATTTTGATAGATGTTCTTTGGTTTGTAATAGCTTTAAAAGTAAATCAAAACTTTGAAGACATTTTTCTAGAGGAGCACTTTCTTTAATAATGTGTGATGAAATCCACTCTTCATCACTCATATCTTTTAGGTATCCCATTTCTTTAGAAAAAGATACGAATAGACTTTTTGGCATAGCGCCGTCAAGATGAAGATGTAACATGACTTTAGGATAATCCATATATGTGCCTCGCTTTTTTGAAAGAATAGCATAAAATATATTTTTTTGAGTAATAGTTTAGTGATAATATTGTAAAAAATGGAGAAATATTATGGCAGAGATGCAACAAGAAAAAGTTATTGTGATTGATTTTGGTGGCCAATATAACCAATTGGTTGCTAGAAGAGTAAGAGAATGTAATGTTTATTGCGAAATTTATTCTTACCGTAACGCTATTGAAAAGATAAAAGAAATTAGACCAAAGGGTATTATTCTAACTGGTGGTCCGAATTCAGTATATGAAGAGGGTGCTCCAACTTGTAATAAAGAATTATTTGAATTAGGAATACCGGTATTAGGACTTTGTTACGGAGCTCAATTAATGGCACAGGTAATGGGTGGTGAAGTTAAAAGAGCTGATAATAGAGAATATGGTAAGACTGATATTAAGCTAGATTCTTCTTCGATATTATTTAATGGTATTAAAGAAGATAATGTTTGCTGGATGTCACATTTTGATTATATTTCAAGATTACCTGAAGGCTTTAAATCAATCGCTCATACTCTAAATTGTCCTGTTGGTGCAATGAGTGATGATGAACATCAATTATACGGTATTCAATTCCATCCAGAAGTATTACATACACCTGATGGTACTAAGATGCTTTATAACTTTGTAAGAAATGTTTGCGGATGCAAAGGTGATTGGAAGATGGATTCTTTTGTTGAAGAATCAATTAAATCCATTAAAGAAAAAGTGGGCGACGGCAGAGTCTTATTGGCTTTATCAGGTGGTGTTGATTCATCGGTTTGTGCTGGTCTTTTATCTAAAGCCATTGGTAAGCAATTAACTTGTGTTTTTGTAGACCATGGATTATTAAGAAAAAATGAAGGCGATGAAGTTGAAAATGTTTTTGGATCTAAAGGTAATTTTGATTTGAACTTCATTAGAGTTAATGCTCAAGAGCGTTACTATAAAAAATTAAAGGGTGTTATTGATCCTGAGACTAAGAGAAAGATAATTGGCGAAGAGTTTATTAGGGTCTTTGAAGAAGAATCTAAAAAGATTGGTAGCGTTGAATTCTTAGCTCAAGGTACAATTTATCCTGATGTTGTTGAATCGGGGTTGGGTGGTGAATCAGCTGTCATTAAATCACATCATAATGTTGGTGGATTACCTGATTATGTTGACTTTAAGGAAATTATTGAGCCTTTAAGAAATTTATTTAAAGATGAAGTAAGAAAGGTTGGTCTTGAATTAGGTTTACCTGAAAGTTTGGTTTATAGACAACCATTCCCTGGACCTGGTTTAGGTATCAGAATTATTGGTGAAATTACTGCTGATAAAGTCAAGATTGTTCAAGATGCAGACTATATCTATCGTGAAGAGATTGCTAAAGCAGGATTAAGCCAAAACATTAATCAATACTTTGCTGCCTTGACCAATGTAAGATCTGTTGGCGTTATGGGTGATGAAAGAACATATGATTATGCAGTTGTTTTAAGAGCTGTTAAAACAATTGATTTTATGACTGCTGAAGCTGCTGATATTCCTTTTGAGGTACTTCAAAAGGTTATGTCTAGAATTATTAATGAGGTAAGAGGAGTTAATAGAGTATTCTATGATATTACTTCTAAACCTCCTGGTACGATTGAGTTCGAATAGTAGTAGAAGGCTTGCAGGTCTCAAAAAGTGCCGATAAATAGGGCACTTTTGAATGGTCTACTTTT
>CAKUWO010000020.1 GCA_934699415.1 uncultured Erysipelotrichaceae bacterium | reverse complement strand
CTCATATACTACAAACGAAACATCTTCAACCGCTTTAAGATTGACGCCTTTAGCCACTGGGAAGTATTTCTTAAGTTTACGAAGTTCTAATATTTTTTTCTTTTCACTCATAATTTACCTCCTACTAAGTGACATGCCACGAAGTGACCTGGTTCTACTTCAACCATTTCAGGGTTTTCTTGTTTACATAATGGGCATGTTGCAGCATGGCTACAACGTGGATTGAAACGGCATCCTGGAATTTCATCTTGAATATTTGGGAACATGCCCGGAATTGGCTCAATCTCAAATTCATCAGAATCAATATTAGGCACTGCCTTCATTAATCCGATAGTGTAAGGATGACGAGGGTCATTGAAAATCTGTTCAACACTTCCTTCTTCAACCTTTCTTCCAGCATAGAGTACTACTACGCGATCTGCGATTTCCGCAACAACTCCTAAATCATGAGTAATAAACATAATACCGGAATTCATTTCCTTCTTTAATTTATTAAGAAGGGTAAGAACTTGTTTTTGAATCGTAACATCAAGAGCAGTTGTTGGCTCATCAGCAATTAATAAGTCCGGTTCAGCAGCTAAGACCATCGCAATCATAACACGTTGTCTTAAACCACCAGATAGTTGGAACGGATATTGCTTAACACGTTGTTCTGGATTGGCGATACCAACTTTTTTCAACATATTAACAGCTTCTTTTTGAGCCTCTTCTTTACTAAAACCACGATGTAAACGTAAGTTCTCACCAATTTGGAAACCAATAGTCAAAAGAGGATTAAGAGCAGTCATTGGCTCTTGGAAAATCATACCTACTTTCTTACCACGATATTTAACTCTTTCTTTTTCACTAAGATGAGTAATATCATCACCATCAAGTTTGATACTACCTTCAGTGATCCGGCCATTTTTTGGTAAAAGGCCGGTCACACATAAGGTTGTAACTGATTTTCCACATCCAGATTCACCTACAATGCATACCGTTTCATTACGATGCACTGTGAAAGAGATGTCGTGCAAAACCTCATATTCTTTTTTCTGAATTTTAAAGACGGTATGTAAGTTCTCAACTTCTAATACGACATCTTTTTCCATAACTAATCCTCCTTGACTTAAATCTATTTAACTAATTTGAAATCTTTAATGTGGAATAATGTTTCTACTGCAAAGTTTGCTGATGCAACTTTATTTGAGTTATATGCATAAAGTGAGTTTTGAGTAAAGATAGGTTTAACTACTGCATCACCCTGAATAATTTCAACAGCTTTAAGCATATGAGCTTCTCTTTCAGCTAAAACAGTTGTCTGACCACTTGCAGTTACTTCAGCATCAAATTCTGGGTTATTATATTTAACACGAACACCGTTCTTTGAAGAGAAGTTAGGGTTTAACATCTGTTCACCATCACCTGTAACGTTAGACCAGCTGAGCATGATCATATCGAAGTTCTTGCTTCCCTTAGCGCTTGTTAAGAATGAAGCCCATTCTTCTGATACGATTTCAACATTTAAACCAACAGCCTGTAATTGTGACTGTACATAAGCAGCAAATGTCTGCTGTAAATCACGTGTTGGAACAAGCATTGTAACTGTCTGTCCTGTCCAACCATTTTCTTCGATAACTTTCTTAGCATCTTCCGGATTATAACCAATAAAAGAATCTTCCATAGCTTTTGTATAACCGACAAGTGATGGGGCAATGATAGATTTTAATGTTTCGCCCTGAGTTCCCATAACACTTGCAACAAATGTATCAGTATCAACAGCTTCTAAGACAGCCTTACGGAAATCCTTATTAGCCATTAATGGGTTTTTAGCTTCTGCTTCGCTAGATCTTAAAGCCATATAACCAACAGCACTTGATTCCATTGATTCAGCTTTAACACCGGCAGAATTTTTTAAAGTTTCGAATGAGTCAACAGCAACTGTAGGATAGAAATCAGCTTCACCTGTCTGTAAACGAGCAACAGCAGTAGCTTCATCTCCTACAACTGCAACGTTAACAGTTTTAACTTCTGGTGCACCACCCCAATAATTTTCATTAGCTTCTAAAGTATATGTAGAACCACTTACAGATGATACATATTTATAAGCACCAGTACCTGCTCCTTCTGGGTTAACTAATAAATCATTTTCTTTATCCTTAGCTGGATTAACAATTGAGCCATTAGTATGAGCAAGCTTAGCGACTAAGACACCATCCTGATATGCAAGATGTAATTTGATGTGATGATCGTCAACTACTTCATAAGATTCGATTGATTCAACAATTGATGGACGCTGAGCACCATAACTTTGATCTTTCATACAATCAAAGACATAAGCAACCGCATCAGCAGTAAATGGAGTACCATCAGAGAAAGTAACGCCTTCTCTTAATGGGATAATAGCTGTTAAACCATCATCAGAATATTCTGGGAAATCAGATGCAAGACATGGCACAAATTCTTTACCATCATCAGTTCTACGATAAAGAGTTTCATAGATCTGAGCAGTTACATAAGTTGATGCTGCATCATTTGTTTTAAGAGGATGAAGACCAACAGGTGCTGTTGTAACCTCAACATTTAATACAGTGGATGCTGGATCTGTTACGGTAGTCTGACCACCACTGTCTTTAGAACCACATGCTGTGCATGTAAACATCAAAGATAGCGTGATTAATGCTAATGCTAATTTTTTCATAAGATCTCCTTTCTTAGTTTTATAACTAGTCTTTTAAACTTGGATCTAAAATATCACGCAGCTTATCGCCTAGGATATTGAAGCAAACAACAGTAATTACTATTGCAATACCTGGGATGATAATAAGGAATGGAGCTTGGAACATCTGCTTCTTAGCAGAAGATATCATGCCACCCCATTCAGCTCCTGGAACCGGTACACCAACTCCTAAATAAGAGAGTGTAGCGATTGATAAGATGGCACTTGCGATACGCATCGTTGCAACAACAATAATTGTTGGCATAACATTTGGTAAGATATGACGGATTAAGATATGGGAATCTTTACAACCGAGCGATTGAATAGCTGTAATATATTCTTCTTGTTTAATCTGAAGAACACGGCCTCTAATCATTCGAGCGAAAGCTGGAATTGACCATATCGAGATAGCAATTGTGGCATTCTTAACTGAAATACCAAGCATTGCAACAATCAATAAAGCTAATAAGATACCAGGGAAGGTAAACATGATATCCATGATACGCATGATGATATCATCAAGTTTTTTATAATATCCGGCAATTAAACCGAAGAAGGTGCCAAATACTAAACCTGTTAAAGTAGCAATTAAACCAACTGAGAGCGAAACACGACCACCATATAGTAATCGTGACCAGATATCTCTTCCTAATTCATCAGTACCTAAGAAATGACCTGGTTGGTAATTACTAGCTCCTTTATCCCAAAAGCCTGGAGCTAAACGGATAAGGATATTTTGTTCATTTGGATCAAATTTTGTAAATAATGGAGCTCCTACGATTAGTACAACTTCAACAATTAGGACAAAGAAGCAAATAGTCGCTAACTTGTTGCGGAAGAGCTTCGTAAAAGCGGTACGAATTGGATTTTCTTTTTTCACAAGCACTCCTCCTTAGTCATAACGAATACGTGGATCGACAACACAATAGAGAATATCAACGATTAAATTCACGACAATAAACATGAAAGCAATAATCATAACAGTTGATTGCACTACAACATAGTTACGTTGACTAATCGCATTGATTAAATAAGTACCAATACCATTAATCGCAAATACTTGTTCAGTAACAATTGTTCCTCCAAGCAAACCACCAAATGATGTTCCCATTTGTGTAAGAATAGGAATTAAACCATTTCTTAAGGCATGTACCCAAGTAATAACTTTTTGGCTTAAACCTTTAGAGCGAGCTGTTCGGATATAATCAGAACCTAAAACATCTAACATGGAGCTTCTTCCAATTCTTACAAATCCTGCAGCAACCTGCATTGATAATGATAAGCCAGGTAAGAAAGCTTGCATAAATCCCCTTGGCGTATAGAATGGGGCATCCATACCACCAGTTGGGAAAATCTTAAGTTTGACACAGAAGAAGATAATAAGCATGGTACCTAGCCAGAAAGAAGGGGTTGAGATACCAGTTAAAGAAATCGTGGTTAATAAGTTATCAAGCCATGAATCTTTATGTAGAGCTGCAGCAATTCCTAATGGAATACCAATGATACAAGCCAATAGCATCGAGAAGACTGCAAGGTTAATGGTATTTGGTAACCTTACCGCAAGTTCAGATGCGATTGGTTGTCTTGTCATATACGAAGTTCCTAAATCGCCTCTTAATAAATTGGCAAGGTAATTAAGATATTGAACAATGAATGGTTTATCTAATCCTAAATAAATACGCATTTGTTCAACTTCAGCTACTGTAGCTGATGGGCCAGCAGCCAGCTCAGCAGCATCGCCTGGAGCGAAATATAAACTTGCAAAGACAATGAATGTCATCCCCAGTAACATGATCAGCATAATAGCAATTCTTTTAGCGATATATTTCAGCATGACTACCTCCATCTTTTGAAACATTTTCATTCTTATGAAACAAAATGAAAACTTGTTTAGATAATACGCTAAATATTTTTCATTTACAAGTATTTTTCGGCAATTTATAGTAATTGTAAGAATATTTACTATTTTTTAGCATAAATCGCTTATAAATGCTGTATATAGCCATATTTTTTAATATTTATTCACTGTTTAAATAACTGATTTATTAGCTTTAATTCATTGATTATGACAATGTAAATATTTTCATATTATATGAAAATAAAAAATAGCTATGTTATTTTAATAGCTATTTAAATAAAAATGTTTATTTAACTTATATATAAGGATAGAAAGACAAGTAAATTATTTCCTATATAAATATAGGATAGCTTTTTATATTTTTCTAAAATTGCCTTATAATCTTACATATGGACGCTAAATTATTTAAAAACTATCTTTACAACATGCTTTACCAAGTAATTAGATTAATCTTACCTTTATTTACTGTCGCTTACCTTTATTCTCATGTAGGAGAGGCAACCCTTGGTATTAACCAAAGTGTTGGCGCAATTGGTAACTGGTTTGTTTTATTTGGTGTACTTGGTATTAATGTTTATGGTAATCGTGAGATTGCAAGAGTTAGAGATGATCGTGAAAAATTATCAAAGACTTTCTTTGAAATCTTCTCTATGCAATTCTTAAATGTCTTATTAGTATCAATCTTCTATATTGTTTATGTCATTTTATTTGTAAAATCATATTTACCTGTTTGGTATTTATTCTTATTAACTTTATTAGCTTCAGCTTTAGATATTAGTTGGCTTTATTATGGTGTTGAAGACTTTAAATCTGCTTCTTTAAGAAATGCTTTTGTAAAGATTTTAGGAGTAATAATGATTTTCGTCTTTGTTAAAAGCGAAGATGATTTATTAATCTATGTCTTTATCAATGCTTTTGCAGAACTCATTGGTCAAGCAATTATGTTTGCACAATTAAAGAAATATGTTGATTATACTAAGATTTCTTTAAAAGATGCCTTTGATCATCATTTTGTTGGTACTTTATCACTATTTGTTCCAACAATTGCTATTCAAGTTTATACCTTGCTTGATAAAACGATGCTTGCAACATTAACTACCAATACTGCTGATTTAGAAATATATGCTACATCTCAAAGTTTTGTTAAGATTTTCTTATCATTTATTACTTCTATTGGTTCTGTTATGTTGCCTCGCGTTACTAATGCTTATTACAATTCTAGTGACGGTAAAGAAAAAGCAGCTGATTATATCAATATCACTTTAAAGATTGCTTTAATGATTGCTATTCCAATGACAGTAGCTTTAATCTTTGTATCACCTTATTTCTATCCTTGGTATTTAAAGAATTCGCCAAGTGCTATTAATCGCTCTATTGAACTTGTTCAATGGTCTGCACCACTTGTTATTGCTATTTCTATTAGTAATGTCTTTGGTATTCAATATTTAGTACCAACTGCTAAAACGAAAGCTTATTCATTATCAGTTATTGTTGGTGCTTGCATTAACTTTGTAATTAACTATTTCTTAATCCCAAGTCTTGGAGGCTTAGGAGCAGCTATTGGTTCCATCGCAGCTGAAGTAACAGTTGCTTTAGTTCAATATTATTTTGTAGCTAAAGAAGTACATTTTAACTTAGGTACCTCTATTCTCAAATATATTATTGGCTCTGCTTTAATGGGTTTAACTGTTATATATGTTGGTAATACTTTAGGCTCCTATATTTATACCAATGCCATTCAAGCAATATTTGGGGCTTTAGTTTATGCCTTAGTATTGCTTATTTTAAAAGATGACCTCTTTATGACGGCTCTTGGAAAGTTGAGACATCATAATGGCTAAAGTAGATATTGTTGTACCTATTTATAATGTTGAGAAATATATTAAAGCTACCCTCGCTTCATTAAAGAATCAAACTTATCAAGATATTAGAATTTTATGTATTGATGATGGTTCTAAAGACCATAGTAAAGATGAAGTCTTAGATTTTATTAAAGATGATGAGCGCTTTATATATTTTTATAAAGAAAATGGTGGCTTAAGTGATGCTAGAAATTATGGCTTAAAAAGAGCTACTGCACCATATATCATGTTTATTGATGGCGATGATCAGTGTGAGCCTCAAATGGTTGAATTGTCACTTAATGCCATTCTAGAAGATGATAGTGATATGGTTATCTTCCCGTATTATCAACTATATTCCCAAACTGGTGTCAAAGAAGCTATTCCTATGCCATTTAAAAGAGGTAGATATAGTCTTATAGATAATCCTGAAATCTTAGCTTTTCTTCCTAATGCTGCATGGAATAAGCTTTATAAGACTTCTTTATTTACTAAGCATGATATTAAATATCCTTATGGTTATCGTCATCAAGATTTAGGTACTACTCCTAAATTACTTTATCTAGCTAAAGCAGTATCAATCTTAGAAGAGCCTTTATATGATTATTTAATAGATCGTGTTGGTAATATTACTACTAAAACAGATCATAAACTTACACATATCTTAGATATGTGTAAAGAAATATGCGATTATTATAAAGAAAACAATATCTTTGATACTTATAAAGAAGAATTAAATTATCTCTGTTCAATCAATTTCATCAATTCATTACGCAAAGCGATGAATATGAATGATACAGAATTTGTAAATCAATTTATTGATGAAATCTTTGATTTTAAGAAAAAATATTTTAAACATAATCCTTCTAAATATCAGATTAAAGAGAATAGAAATGATTTTATTTACTTACATCGTTTCTTAACGAAGAGCTATTATGCTTATAAAAGGAGAAAAAATGGCTGAGATATTCTTAACAGGTGCTGCCGGATTCATTGGCTCAACAGCAGCTATCGAATTATTAAAAGAGGGCGAAGATTTATTAATCATTGATAACTTTAATGATTATTATGATCCCCAGCTAAAAAGAGAAAATATTGCCGATGTTTTAAAGGTAGCTAATGAACTTAATCGTCATGTTGAAGTAATTGAAGGTGATATTAGAGATAAGGAATTAATTGCTGAAATCTATAAAACTCATGATATTAAAGCTACTATCGCTTGGGCTGCTATGGCTGGTGTTAGACCATCTATTGAAGATCCTTTATATTATGTTGATGTTAATATCAATGGTTTAATGAATATCTTAGAAGGTATTCGTTATAGTGATTCTAAGAAATTAGTCTTTATTTCCTCTTCATCCGTTTATGGCAATAATAAAAAGGTTCCATTCTCAGAAAAAGATATCGTTGACTTCCCAATTTCACCATATGCAGCAACTAAGAAATCAGGTGAATTATTATGTCATACCTATCATGCGTTATTTGGTATCGATATTCATTGCTTACGTTATTTTACGGTCTATGGTCCAAAACAACGTCCTGATTTAGCCATCAATAAATTCACAAGATTGATGTTAGAGGGTAAAGAAATCCCAATGTTTGGTGATGGTAGTACAAGCCGTGACTATACTTATGTTGATGATATTGTTCATGGTACCTTATTATCTATGCACTATCTTTTAAACCATGATAATGTTTATGATGTCTTTAACCTCGGTGGTTCACATCCTATTTCATTAAAGGGATTAATTGATGTTATTGCTAAGGAATTAGATATCACCCCTAATATCAAACAATTACCAATGCAACCTGGCGATGTTAATATCACTTATTCTGATTATTCACATGCTAAAGAGGTTCTTAATTATGAGCCTCAAGTAAGAATTGAAGAGGGTATTCATCGTTTTGCGACTTGGTATAAAAATAAATATTATAACAACTAGAACCTATTAATTTAGGTTCTTTTTAGTACTTAAGACCATATAATTAAGTCTTTTAGAGCCTTTTAAGGTAGAATGAATAGGATGAAAAAGATATCTGTTATTGTACCGACATATAATGTCGAAGCTTATATAGCTAAATGCCTTGATTCTCTATTAGCTCAGGATTATGAAAATTATGATGTAATTGTTGTAAATGATGGCTCACCATTTAACGAACAAACAATCATTGATAAATATACTGCTAACCATCCTGAAATCTTTAAATGTATTCAAAAAGAAAATGGAGGTTATGGCAGTGCTCTTGAAGCTGGCTTTAATTTAAGCGATGCCGACTACATCTTAGTTTGTGATCCTGATGATTATTTAGCTAACAATGCTTTAAGCACTTTAATGAAATACCAAGAAGAAACACAAGCTGACTTAGTTGTTGGAAGTAAGAATCTTGTTTATTCTGACAATGAAGAAATTAAATATGATCCGTCTTTCAATCCTGAATTTGGTATCTTAGAAGATAAGAAGATATATCGAAAAGGTAATAAAGATTTCAATGCTTTATACTTTATGGAACCTTCTCCTCATGCTAAGTTATATCCTTTAGCTTTAGTAAAAGAAATTAAATTCCCTCATAAAGTTAGTTATACCGATAACTTACTCTTTTTCTATTCTTTAAATAAAGTAGAAACTGTTACTTATTGTGAAGAGCCTTTATCTTTCTATTTAATTAATCGTATTGGTAATACAAGAACTGATTTAAAACCAACTATTATTGATGCTTGGGTAACTGTCTTTAATGCTTTATTAGACCAAAGTAAGGGTGAAGATATCTTCTATTACCGTCTATTTGAAGCTTTCTATTCTATCTTCTATAAGATTGACAATATTAGTGGTGATAATAAGTTAAAAGAAGCTAAATATGAGCTTTTATACACTTATTTAAAACGTCTTATTCCTTATAAAGATGCTATCTTAAAACTTAATAAAATCTATGTAACCGATACTTCTAAAGTCTTAGCACAAAAAGAAGCCTTATTAGATAATGGTAAATCTTATAAGATGTATCAAAAGTTATATAGAAGACGCTTATATGGCTCTTTAAAAGACCATTTAAGAGATACTATCAACAATAATCCTCTATTAACTAAGCTATATGAAATCTATCATTTTCATGCGAAATATTATTACACTCGTAATGATGATAAAGTCATCTTAAAAGAGGGTGTTAATGCTAATTTAATAGATCCTATTGGCACTAATTTCTTTGGCTATTATGATAAACCGTGTATTTATAAAGGTCATAGTTTATATTTAAAAACCACATCTACTTCTTTATCTTATAAACAAAATATGGGTGTTTATGTCGATGGCAATAAGATTGGTGATACTGAAGCCTTTAACTTTCAACAAGGTTCTATGGAATCATGGATGGATGAAGATCATATTATTTATAACTTCTTTGATGGTAAACAATATCGCTCTAAGATTGTTACTTTAAGTACTAAAGAGGAGAGAATATTATGTGCTCCAATTTATTCTTTAGCTAAAAATAATGAATTCGCTTTAACTCTTAATTTCTCACGTTTGGCTAAGTTACGTAAGGATTATGGTTACTTTAATTTACCTTATGATGAACTTAGAAGCGATGATTTAGATGGCATTTATTATTTAGATATTAATAAGAATGAAGTATCACTCTATTTAAGTCTTAATGAAATCAAGGCTTTCATGCCTAAAGACATCATGAAAACTGCTACTCATAAAGTTAATCACATTGATATCTCACCAGATAGTAAAAAAGCGATATTCTTGCACCGCTACTTCTATGAAGGCAAGAAATATACTCGTTTATTAATGGTTAATATTGAAACTAAAGAATTAACTTTATTAGCTGATAATGAAATGGTATCGCATATGTGTTGGGTTAATAATGATTTATTATTTGGGTACTTACGTCGTAAAGACAATAAAGATGGTTACGCCTTTATTGACCTTAAAACACTAGAAGAGAAACCTTTTGATCATCCCTATTTATTAGATGATGGTCATCCTACAGCTTATTCTGATCGTTATATTGTTACAGATCGCTATCCTGACTATACTTGCAAATCAAAATTATTTTTAATTGATACTTTAAAAAACGATGTTACTCTTATTGGTCAATTCTATTCTGGCAAGAAATATCAAGATGATAAACGCTGTGATTTGCATCCTCGTTTTGATCATGAAGGTAAGTCTTTAACAATCGACACCGTCGCTTACGAGGATCGTAAAAAAGTATTACACATTGATTTAAGTTCATTGATTAAGGAGGAAAAATAATGCTTAAAAAGATTAAACCTTATCTTTTCCCGGTAGCTTTGGTACTTGTTGTATTACATCCTGTTATTGAACTTGATTATCTTGCAGCTACTTATTTACCTATAAGATTTACGACTTTAATAAATTTTATTATCTTACCTTTATTAATTCTTTTATGTTTCTTAAGTTATGAAAAAGATAAGAAAAGACTATTTATATTAGCTCTTTTATATGGTTTACCATTTATAATCTATTTCTTTTTGCATTGTAAAACTAGTAATTATTTATCCTATAACCTATTCTTACCTGATAACTATGTCTTCTTAATTAAAGATGAAATTGTTTATACCATTACTTTACTTTTACCATTAGTTTATATTTATTTCTTCTATCAAGATGAAATAAAAGAAGAATGGTTAGAAATCGCAACTATTACATCATCTTTAACTGTTGCTTTACCTATTTTCTTAAGTAACTTATTTATTTGTTCCTATTCTACTTATGAAGGTTATACCAAAGATAATATCTTTTCTTGGTTCTCTTTACCTTTTAGCGAAAATAATCGACCACGTAAATATGCTTCTAAATTCTTCTTCAAAGAAGGCAATACCATTGGTATTTTATTAGTTTGCATTTTACCTTTACTTTATTATTTCTTTTCAAAAGTCAAAGGTAAGAAAAAGACTTTTATTGGCTCTTTAATTGCCATTCATTCTTTAGCAATGATTATCTTATCCACAAGGGTTGCAGCATATTCAACTATTCTTATACCTTTAGCTTTATTCTTTATTCATTTAATCCTTGCTCTCCTTAAACAAGATAAACTTCAAAAATCATTCTTGGTCTTTACTCTAATAATGATGATTTTTAATGGTTTAATCATTCCTTTCTCTCCTGCTTATCAAAATCAAAAGATTGATGCGATGGATTATGGTTATGTAATTGAACATGACCAAGAGAGAAATGATATTAAACAAGAAGTAAAAAGAGGAGGCGATGGTTTAATACCTTATTCTAAAGAATGGTATGACTATTGGACTTATATCTTTGAAGATTATAGTTTTATGATTGGTGTTACCCCACCTATCTATTACACCAAATGGTATGATTATCATCATGATCCTAAATTCTGGGCTGATTTAATCTTTGATTATGAATTAAGCGAAAGAGTTAATGGTCGTCAAATTGAGAATATCTTTACCAAATATAAATGGGATAACTTAAATAATACTCAAAAATTAAGTGGTTTAGGTTATGGAACATTTATGCGTGGTGGTATTCTTATCGAACAAGACTTTAAGATGCAATATTATGCTTATGGTTTAGTTGGTTTTATCTTCTTAATGGGACCATGGCTTATCACTTATATCTATGCAGCTTTAAAGTTAATTACCGGATATTCTAAAGGTAAGTGGACTTTCTTATCAATTATCTTAATGATGAGTATTACTTTAGCTTTCGCTTCAGCATATCTATCAGGGCATTGTCTTGATGAATTAAGTGTTTCATTATTTATTTCTCTTTGTTTCGCTATTCTATTAAGGAGATTAAATTATGAACAAGCTTAGTGTTATTGTACCAGTCTATAATGGCGAGAAAGACATCGAAAGATGCCTCTTTTCGCTCTTTAATTGTGGGCTTGATGTAGATATCATCATAGTTGATTCTTCATCAACTGATAATACTTATAATATTGTAAATAAGCTTAAAGAAAGTCATAAAAATATTAGCTTATACAAAATAGCTAATACTGGTATTGCTGATTCACGTAACTTCGCTTTAACTAAAGTTTATACTCCTTACTTCACTTTCTTAGATAGTGATGATACGGTCAATAGTGGTTATTATTTAAAAGCTTTAACTTTAATGGAAAAAGATGATAGTGATATCTTGTTTGCTAACTTTGATTGGGTATATGAAGATAATAGCCATAAAGAAGCTAAGGATATCAATTATAAAGATAAAAAAGACATCTTAACCCATATGTTTGCTACCTTATGGAATAAGATTTATCGTACTTCATGGTTTAAAGAAGTAGGTTTATCTTTTCCAAGTGGTAGGGTATATGAAGACGCTTCGCTTTTATATCGTTTAGTACCATATATGGATAAAGTATCTTATCTTGACACTACAGCTGTTAATTATATGCAAAGACAAGGCTCTATTACGCATACTTTTGATTTAAAAATCAATGATATGATTGCTGTATTTGAAGATATCTATAATTTCTATAAAACCCATGATTTACTTGATGAATATCAAATAGAATTAGAATATTTATTTACCCGCTTCTTCTTTGGTAATTCTTATCTAAGAGCCGTCCGTATAGAAGATCCTAAATTAAGAAAAGAAACTTTAGAGAAAGGTTATAACTTTATCATTAATAGTTTCCCATCATTCCGTACTAATCCTTATCTTAAACAAGGCGGCAAAAAGAATTTCTATTATTCTAAAATCAATCATTTCATGTATTTCTTTAATGTCCCTTTATTCCGTTTAGCTTATAAACTAGGAGTATTAAAATGATTAGATTATTGATAGCTTTAGTTATTATTCTTTTAATTTCAGCAGGGCTTGGAGCTTTCTTAAAAAATAAATTTAACTTTAATACTGCTTATTTCACACCTTATGGTTTCGCTTTATATATTACTTTATGCCAGCTTGGTTATTATCCAGCGATGTGGTTTAATCTTTCATCAGGATATGAGCATATTATTACTCTATTAATTAGCTTATTCGGCTTACTAGAAGCTTATATCAATGCGAAAAGTATTATTGAAGAATTTAAAAAGAAAGAAACTATTCTTATCTTATTGGCTTTTGGCTTATTTTTATTTGTCTTTTACCATACATCAATTGATATTGAATATTCTGATGCCCAAATGTATCTAGGATATATGTCAGGTAATATTAATACCAATCATGTATCGATGTTTGACCTATGGACTGGATTAAAGGGTAAAGAATGGGATAGTATCTATCTTTATCAGGGATATTATCATTTTGGCTCATCACTTTGTTACTTCATTAATCTTGACCATTATTTAAACGGCGCAGCTCTAACTTTAGAAAATATCACCATTCAAACATGGACTTTAGCGATGATATATTCTCTTATCTCTTCAATGTGGATTATTAACTTTACATCAATCTTTAAAGATAAAAAATATATTCATCTTTTAGTAACCATCTTCGGTTTATTCTATCTTAATTTCTTCTATTGGCGTGTAGCTTTAGCTTTCTATGGCAATACCTTTAGAACCATCACATCATCAGCCTTGATATATACTTTATATATTAGTTTTAAAGAAGAAAGAAGAGATCTTAAATACCTTTGTATCATCTTATCCTTCTCTGGTATTGCTTTCTCATCATCATATCTTTTTATTTCATTTAGTATCTATTATGCCTTAATGGTTTATCTTTTTAAAAACTATAAAGAAGGCACCATTAAAGAGATGGCTGACCATGTCTTACCCATTGTGATTTATGCTTTATCATTATTTTATAAAGATAATAAAGTCTTATGTTTTATCTTATTACCAATTGTCTTAATATATTATTTCTGTCATGATAAGAAATTTATTAAAGATATAACTGATAAATTAGAAATCTATCTAAATAAATATGCTTCTTTCTTTATCTATGGAACTTTTATTATTTTAGCTCTTGGTACCATCTATATCACAATTGCTCTTCCTGAATATGAATATGGTATTAAACACTTCTTTAATAATCATCAAAACTACGATATGATCAAAGACTTCTTCTTTATCTATACTGGTAAAAGTCAAAATCTGGTTAATATCATGCGCTGGTTAGGTTTAATTCTTCTATTTATAAAGGAAAAGGATGAAAAATTCTTAAGAATGATGATTTTAGTCTTATTTATTGTCTTCCTTAATCCTTTAGTAACACCAATGATTGCCAAAACAATTGCCTCAAATGTTTATTATCGTACTTTTGATGTAATATTTAATCCTTTTACTGAAATGATGTATTTCTATTACATCTTAAAGAATTTTAACCATAAAGCAGTATTAATAATTGCGACATTATATGTCATTTATATGCTTATTTATGCTCATGGTATATCTTGGGTTAATAGTTATAGTGGCGAATATGGTTTCCATCTTCATGAAACAGTCTTGCCTAAATATAAGATTGATAATGAATCCTATACTGCTATAAAAGCTTTAGAAGAAGAAATAGCAGATAAAGAAAAAGATGGTCAATGGGAAATAGTATCACATGCCCAAGGTCTTAGAACCTTTATTCCTGATGCTCATTTCATCTTTACTCCATATCAAGAATATTATCCAAATACTCGTATTAATATGGAATTTTTTGAACAAGCCCGTAACCATTATTCTTATGGTACTTATCCTGAAACTGATTTCTCTAGTGCTTGTAGTTATCTTAAACGCTTTGATGTTGATTATTTGATTATTAATTATCACAATAATCCTGATTACGATATTGAAGTAAGTAAATGTAGCGATAAGATATATGAAAATATGGATTATCGTCTTTATCGTTATAATAAAGATAATTAGTCTTTATTGTCTAATAGGTTTATAATTGCACAAAGAAAGGATGTATTAAATATGATTCCATTCAATGTTCCACCATGTGGAAAAAACGCCATTAAATATGTAACTGATGCCATTACTTCTAGAAAAATTGCCGGTGATGGTCCATATGCTAATAAATGCGAAGCTTTCTTGGAAAAGAAGCTTAATTCTAATAAGATTTTCTTAACTCCGTCTGGTACTTCTTCTTTAGAATTTGCCTGCATGTTAGCGGATATTGGCCCTAAAGATGAGGTTATTCTTCCATCATTCACTTTCCCAACATCTGCAACAGCAATCATTCAATTCTCTGGTACTCCAGTATTTGTTGATATTAGAAAAGATACGATGTGTATAGATGAAACCAAGATTGAAGCAGCTATTACCGAACATACCAAAGCTATTATGGTTGTTCATTATGCTGGCGTTGGTTGTGAGATGGATGAAATTATGGCCATCGCTAAAAAACATAACTTATTAGTTATTGAAGATGCAGCTCAAGTTATGAACGCCAAATATAAAGGACAATATTTAGGTACTATTGGTGATATTGGTTGTTTCTCTTTCCATGCTACTAAAAACTATGCTATGGGAGAAGGAGGAGCTATCTCAATCAACAATAAGTCAATGTTAGAGAAGGCTTATCATATGCGTGATTCTGGAACTGATGCTTATGACTTTGAAAGAGGAATGGTTGCAGCCTATACTTGGGTAGATCGTGGTTCTTCTTATCTTTGTTCTGATATGCAAGCTGCTTATTTATATGCTCAACTTGAAGAAATGGATGAAATCAACGAGGATCGTAAACGCTCATTCTATCTCTATCATCAAGAATTAAAAGAATTAGCTGATAAAGGATTATTAACTTTACCTTTTGTACCTGAATATGATGATATTAATGGTCATATGTATTACATTCGTACATCCTCTAACGAAGAAAGAGAAGCTTTACGTCTTTTCTTAAAAGAAAAAGGAATTCAAGCTGTCTTCCATTATCAATCATTACATACATCTAAAGCTGGTAAAAAATATTGTCGTTTTGTAGGTGAAGATATCAATACTACAGCCGAAAATATGAAACTTTTAAGATTACCAATGTATTATGGTTTAAAAGAAGAAGATATCATTACAGTATGTAATGCAATTAAAGAATTCTATAAGGAGAAATAAAATGAGAATTACCATTGCCGGAACAGGATATGTTGGCTTATCTTTAGCAGTTTTATTATCACAAAGGCATAGTGTTACTGCTCTTGATGTGATTGAAGAGAAAACTAAGATGGTTAATAACCGTATCTCACCAATTCAAGATAAAGAAATTAGTGCTTATTTAAAGAAAGATTTAGATTTAAAAGCCACTATTTCTAAAGAAGAAGCTTATCGCGATGCTGAAATCGTCGTTATTGCTACACCTACTAACTATGATGAAAAGAAGAATTACTTCGATACATCTTCTGTTGATGATGCGATTGGAAGTGCTTTGAAATATGGTAAAGAACCTATTATTGTTATTAAATCTACTATCCCTGTAGGTTTTACTGTTGATGCTAGAAAACGTTTTAACTATGACAAGATTTTCTTCTCTCCTGAATTCTTAAGAGAAGGTAAAGCTCTTTATGATAACTTACATCCATCAAGAATTGTTGTTGGATCTAAATCTAAAGAAGGTGAATTATTCGCTTCACTTTTAAAAGAAGCATCTCTTGAAGAAGATACTCCAGTATTATTAACTGAATCAACCGAAGCTGAAGCTGTTAAATTATTCGCTAATACTTATTTAGCTTTACGTGTATCATATTTCAACGAACTTGATACTTATGCTGAAGCTAAAGGTCTTGATACTAGAAGCATAATTGAGGGTGTATGTTTAGATCCTCGTATTGGCTCTTTCTACAATAATCCAAGTTTTGGTTATGGTGGATATTGCTTGCCTAAAGATACTAAACAATTATTAGCTAACTATAAAGATGTTCCTGAAAACTTAATTGAAGCAATTGTTGAATCTAACCATACAAGAAAAGACTTTATTGCTGATGCTATTATCGCTAAAAACCCTGGAATCGTTGGTGTATATCGCCTAACTATGAAATCTGATTCCGATAATTTCCGTGCTTCAGCAATTCAAGGTATTATGAAACGTATTAAAGCTAAAGGTATTGAATGTATTGTTTATGAACCTACATTAGAAGATGGTTCTGAATTCTTTAGATCTAAAGTTGTTAATAACTTAGATGAATTCAAGAAACAGGCTGATGTAATTATCTCTAACCGTTATAATGATGACTTAAAGGATGTCACAGATAAGTTATATACTCGTGACCTCTATAAGCGAGACTAATATGTCTTTTAAAAGCCTATTCAAAAGAAAATACTTTTATATCATTGGGGCGTTATTCCTAACGCTCCTTTTCGCATACATCACCTACAAAACCCCTTTAGCTGGTGATGATTGGGGCTATGCCTTAAATGGTCTTAATAATAACCCTATTACCACTGCTATTAATTTCTATTATGGCTGGTCTGGTCGTTTCTTTAGCGAATTATGGGGTTTTATTGCTGCTCCACATAAAATTATCTGGAACATTGTAAATCCTTTATGCTTCTGTTTAATCTTTTTAGCAATTTATAAGATTTCTATTAAGCGACATAATATCCTTAATGTTTTATTAATCATTGCCATGATGCTTTCAGTTGATGATAACTTACGCATGGAAACATATAGCTGGCTAATGGGTGAAACTTATGTTATTCCTTTATGTTTGTCACTTATCTATTTTGTAATTGTTGATAAGATGATGAAAACAGACTTCCCATCTAAAAAAGTTCGTATAGCTATTTTATTAGCTAATATCTTGCTATTCATTATTGGTTTAATGATGGAAAATATTGCAGCTGCCATGGTTTTTGCGACATTTGTTTTATGTATTATTACTTTCATCTATAAAAGAAGAAAATTACCTTATTTCATCCTTAATTTCTTATTTTCAACCATTTCTTTTATTATCTTGCGTCTATCTCCTGGCGCTACTTATCGTACATTAAACGATCATGCTGCATGGGCTTCACTTTCTTTATTTGAGAAGCTTAGAAATGGTTATCCAGCATTCCTTGAAATGTCTTTTATTAATAATAACTACGCAATAACTCTATTTGCGATTTGTTTAATACTATTTATCTTACATAAAAGAAAAGCTCACAAATTATTTACTGCTATTTCTTTATCTTTAATACAAATATTAGCTATTTTTAGTGTCTTCTCTTTTGTCTTAATTAAAGAAAATAATATCTTTACTAATCCAAATAGCTTATATTCTTATATCTTTTGGCCTGTTTATATTCTTATGACATTCATCACTATTGTTATTTATAGTGATGATAACTATATGCGCATTAAAACCATTTTCTTGTTAACAGTAGGTGGAGTTAGTGCATTAAGTATGATGTATTCACCAATCTATGGATCCCGCAGTGCTTTATATCTTGTTTATTATTTAATCTTAGTAAGTACTTTAATCCTTGAAGAGATTACTTTTAATTATAAAGAAGCTTTTATCTTACTTGCCCTTTTAAGCTTAATCATTGGGGATCGCAGCAAAGAATATCTTTATAAATATCATCTTGTAGGATTAAGAGAAGAAGAAAGACAAAGTATTTATGACTATTATCGTGACCATGATGAAGTAGAAGAAGCGTGGATTCCAAGATTTCCAGTTTATACTATTCATGGTGCCGATATTGAAGAAGGGGATAGCTATCACTTTGAAACTTTCAAAGAATATTATCAATTGCCTCAAGATGCCAATAAGATTATCTTCTTCTTTAAAGAAAGTGGTGACTAAATGAACGTCTATGATTTTGATAAAACCATTTATGATGGTGATTCTGCTACTGATTTTTATATCTATTTATTAAAAAAGTATCCAAAGCTTTGGTTAAATATCCCTAATATTATCTATGGTTTCTTAGGTCATTATGTTGCTTCTAAGTCTAAAACATGGATGAAAGAGAAATTCTATGCTGGCTTTAAATATATCCCTGATGTTAATAAAGAAATTAAATTATTCTGGGATATCAACATCGATAAGATTTTCCCTTATTATCTAGCACAACAAAAAGAAGATGATATTATTATCTCAGCTTCACCATTATTTGATATCAAAGAGATTTGTGATCGTTTAGGCATTAAAACTTATTTAGCTTCTAATGTCAATCCTAAAACTGGTAAATATGATGGTGAAAACTGTTGGGGAGAAGAAAAAGTTAAACGTTTAAAAGAAATTATCCCAAACCCTAAGGTTGATAATTTCTATTCTGATTCTTTATCCGATACCCCATTAGCTTTATTGGCTAATCAAGCATATATTATTAAAAAAGGACAGGTTTTAGACTGGCCAAAAGGAGATAAATAATGAAAGGTATTATTTTAGCGGGTGGTAGTGGAACTCGTTTATATCCTATTACTAAAGCTGTAAGTAAACAATTATTACCAATCTATGATAAACCAATGATTTATTATCCTTTAAGCACTTTAATGTTAGCTAAGATTAGAGATGTTTTAATCATTTCTACTCCCGCTGATACTCCTCGTTTTAAAGAATTACTTAAAGATGGTTCTCAATTTGGTATGAACTTCAGTTATGTAGTTCAAGAAGAGCCTAAAGGTTTAGCTGAAGCATTCATTTTAGGTGCTGAATTTATTGGCAAAGATGATGTTTGTTTAGTACTTGGCGATAATATCTTCTATGGTAATGGTTTAACATCGCTTCTAAAGAAAGCTCAAGAAAAGAAAAGTGGGGCAACGATCTTTGGCCAATATGTTAAAGACCCTGAAAGATATGGTGTTATTGAATTCGATAGTGAAGGCAAAGTCTTATCACTTGAAGAAAAACCAACTAATCCTAAATCTAATTATGCTGCTGTTGGT
>CAKUWO010000019.1 GCA_934699415.1 uncultured Erysipelotrichaceae bacterium | reverse complement strand
GTATTAGTTAAGAAGCATTTATTTTCTTCTCTATTAATGCCCATTGGGATAGTATTATCTATCATATCAATTGCATTAAATAAGCCAAAGATAATTGCAGAAGTACCAGCACAAACAATATCTTGTCCATAATCTGCATATCCTGCATGTCCCTTTGATGTCAAAGAGATGATTCTATCGCCTTTACGAATAATTTCTATTTCAATCATTAAGCTACGATGCTTTCAACTACAAGCTTAGTATAAGGCTGACGATGTCCTTGTTTACGACGTGTAGAACCTTTTTTAGCTTTGTACTTGAAAATAACAACTTTCTTTTCTTTACCTTGCTTGAGAACCTTGCAGTTAACTTTAGCATTAGCTACATATGGAGTTCCGAGCTTTAAAGATTCATCACCTAAAGCAACAACTGTTTCGAAAGTATAAGAATCACCTTCGTTTACATCTAACTTTTCAACGAAGATTTCCTGTCCTTCAACAACTTTAAGCTGCTTTCCACCGGTTTCGATTACTGCGTACATTAATATACCTCCTTTTCTCTTAAGACGCGCCATTAAGGTAATCAATATGATTTTAAGACCTTTTCTGAGCGGTTACAGACTCAAAGAGACTATAACACAAAAACTTTATCATAAATATAGATAAAATTCAATAGTTTCTATATTAAATGAAGTTTACTTTGATACTTATCTTTTAAAGCTTCAATTAGCTTTAAATATTCTTCTTTCTTGATACCATTAGTTGGTCCTAGATAGTAAGAATATTCTTCTTTTACGCTTTTGATTTTAAGAATACGCTTCTTAAATAATCCTTTAACATTATTAGAAGTGATATTTATTTCTAATACTTTTTCATCTATAAAAGTATGCCCATCAATAGTTAAAGATTGTTCCTTAATAGTTAATGTCTGTGGTAATTTCTTTTTATCTTTATCACTTTTTAGCATCATAATAAAAATAACTACTGCCATTAAATTAATAATTAATAGAAGAATAGTTTGACTTGTTCCTTTAGTTAAGAAATAAATAAGAATCGCTAGTACTACCGCTATAATAGCAACAATTAATAATTCTTTGTCTTTTTTGGCCATAATTTTATCTTTATCAAACCATAAAGAATACTTATCTGTCTTTTTCATTAAATTCTCCTTTAATCATACCCTTATCAATTGTCCAAGCCTTATTTATAACACATTCGCCTTTCGTTCCTCTTTTAAATTTTAAAAGTAAACGGATTGCTTGTTTTTTATAGCCATCATAAACAGGAGTCATTTTAACACAACTAAAATCATGATTACTTGCTTCTTTAATAATTCGATTTAAATATTCAGCTGGATAAATCATATATAAACTACCATTACTTTTAAGTAAGGATCTACTCTTTCTAAATATCATCTCTAGAGGCATATATGATGCATCCATCGCTTTATGATATTTAAGACGCTCCTCTTTTCCTTTTTGATAAAAAGGAGGATTGGTTATAATGGCATCAAATTCTTGATGCTTAAAATCATTTAAAGAAATACATTCTAATTCAGCATTAGGAACATTATTTTTAGCTAAAGAAAGTGCTTTTTCATCGATATCAATACCATATAAATCTAAAGAGCCTTTACTTTCAGCATATAAGAGTAAAGCACCACCAGCCGTTCCAATATCAAGTACTGTTTTCCCTTTTAAATTATCAAGAAACATTCCCAAAAGAACAGTATCACTATTAAAATGATAACCGTCTTCTTGATGATATTTACAATTTATAAATGGTAAAAAATCACTCATCATCATACCCCTTTCCTAATTCAAAATAGAAAATAGAACCACAATTCTTCTTTGACTCAACACCATATTTCGCATGATGAGCTTCAAGTATCGCTCTTACAATAGCTAAACCAAGACCACTAGATTCAAGTGTACGATGAAAACCTTTATCAATCTTATAATAACGATCCCAAATATATGGCAATTCTTCTTCATCAATACCGCTACCATGGTCAATTATTTCTACTCTTACATAATCTTCATGATCAATCATTCTAATCTTAATTAAGGTATTAGGAGGAGAATGTTTAATCGCATTGATTAAGAAATTATAAATTACTTGCGATATTTTAATTTCATCAGCATAAACCGTTATTGGTAATAACTCTTTTTCTAATATTAATTGTTTATCATTTAAAAGATGTTGCAACAAATCAATCATCTCTTCAATTGTTTGATCTAATTCAAAATTACTCTTATTTAATTCAATATATCCAGCTTGCATCTTAGATAATTCTTGCATATCACTAACTAAAGTATTTAGATAATGAATTTCTTTTAATATGACATCGATATGTTCATCTCTTTTAATAGGATCATCACCTGAAATATCTTTAATCATTTCAGCATAAGCCTGAATCATTGTTAAAGGAGTTTTAATATCATGAGACATATTAGCGATTAAATCTTTTCTTAATTCTTCAATACGACTAAGTTTTAAAGCTGCATCTTCTAAAGTATTAGATAATTCATTAATTTCCGTAAATGATTTTGAAGGAAATGAAACATCATAATTTTGATTAGCTAATTTAGCAGCTTCTTTACGCATTTTTACAATTGGCGATGAAAGCTTATTAGCTAAAATAAATGAACAAATAAAAGATATCCCGATAATAATCATTCCAATATATAAATATTGCGAATAAATAAAATCTAATACCGATTCCATTGGCTCAAGTGGTGTATTAATAAATAGATAATAATTGGCTAAATTTTTTGCTATCTTACGACCATATATCAACATTTCATTACCAAATGATGAATTATAGCTAAGCTCTAATGAATGATTATTTAATAATTTAATTGCTGCATCCGGCTCGTTATTAATATCTAAAGCAACGCCACTAGTTTCAAATTTTGATTTTAAAGCACAACTTTCTCCTAATGTATCAAGTTCATATAAAACTTTACCATTATCGTTTAAAACATAGGCACAAACATCAGCATTCGCAAACTGATGATAAATATTAAGCTTTCTTTCATCTTCTATATCATCTTCTAATATAATATTAGCAACTGCATTTTTAAGATTATCCATTCTTTGTAGGCGATCATTGCGATAATATGGGCGAATCATAAAGTTTAGAAGCAAACCAAAAATAGCAAGCATAGCTGCTGAAAACATAAAGAAATAAAGCCATACATTAAAACGCAAGCCTTTGTAATCAAATTTCAAACTTATACCCCATTCCTCTAATGGTTACAATATGATCACGATATTTGCCAAGCGCTCTTCTAAGCATCTTAATATGGGTATCAACAGTGCGATCATCACCAAAATAATCAAACTTCCAAACAGCTTGCAAGATTCTTTCACGATCTAAAGCAACATTTTTATGACGTACTAAAAATATTAATAAATCCATCTCTTTTGGTGTTAAGATAACTTTTTCACCGCCAATAATAAGTTCCCTTCCTGAAGCATCAATAATTAAATCGCCAAAAACATATTTCTCATTATCATTTTTATGATGACGCTCACTAACAGCTTTAATACGAGCCATTAATTCTTTAGGCGAGAACGGTTTTGTAACATAATCATCTACACCCATATCAAAAGATGTTAATTTATCATATTCTTCCTGTCTTGCACTAAGCATAATAACAGCAACATCTTTATCCTTTTTAATTTGTTTAAGAGCAGAAAAACCATCTAAATTAGGCATCATGATATCAAGAATAATGCAATCATAGTCATTTAATTGGTTTAAATGAATAGCTTCTAGTCCATCGCTTGCTTCATCACATTCAAATTCATAAACCTTTGCATATTCTTTAACTACTTCACGAATTTTAATTTCATCATCAACAATTAATATTTTCATTATTCATATACCTTTAGTTGTTTAACAAGACAACTGCCCTCTTTTTCAATGACTCCTTTAAAATAAATATATTTACTATTTTTAAGCTCACTCATATAACTATTATAGATATTAGGCATTATTACTAAATCAAATGTTGAAGTACCATCTGAAACATCCATAAAAGCCATCCAATCGCCTTTTTTTGTACGATGTTCCTTTAATCGATCGATATGACCAAAACCTTCTTGATACCCTCTTAAATTTCTTAATTCACTTAAATTTTTTGTTTTAATACCAAAGTTTTGTTTAAGCTCATCAATTGGATTGATTGAGAAATAAAAACCAAAGACATCATGTTCATCTTTCGCTAATTTGAAACGATTCTCTCTATAGTTAACAATAGCGGGTTTAACATCAAAATCACTACTTAATAAAGATACATTTTTAAATTCTTTTGCATAATTCATAACTGCATCTAGATTTTCTAACATCGTATTACGTGTTAGCTTGCTATCATCAAGAGCCCCAGCTTTAATTAAATTAGTAATAACATTTTTACCAATTGATAAACGTACTAAAGAAACTATCATATCTTCATATGTTGAAGAATTAAATTTATTTTCTTCGATAGTTTTAACAGTTGAAGAACCTACTTCTTTAATAATATTTAAAGGCATTCTAATTGCTTGATTTTCAATTTTATAGATATATGAAGATGTATTAATATCAGGTCTTAATACTTCAATACCTCTTCTTTTAATCTCTTGAAGATATTCAAAAGTCTTAGTCTCAGATCCAATAACACCATTTAAAAGAGCTTTATAGAAATACAGAGGATAATTAGCTTTTAAATAGGCCATTTGATAAGCAACCATGGCATATGCTACTGAATGTGATTTATTAAAACCATAACTAGCAAATTTTAAAATCAATTCATAAATCTTTTCAGCCAAATCTTTAGCATAATGATTCTTAAGACAACCATCAATAAAATCATCATGTAAAGAAGCAAGCTCATTTAATTTCTTCTTTGACATCGCTTTACGTAAAATGTCAGCTTTCGCAAAAGAAAAACCAGCTAATCTTTGAGCAATTATCATGATTTGTTCCTGATAAACAATAATGCCATAAGTCTCTTCTAAGATTGGTTTTAAATTAGGATGTAAATAATTAATCTCTTCGGGATGTTGGCGATTATTTAAATATTGCGGAATATTATCCATTGGTCCTGGTCTAAATAAAGCAATACATGAAGCAATATCTTCAAATGTTGAAGGCTTTAATTGCTTAATAAGAGAAGTCATCCCATCTGATTCTAATTGGAAAATGCCTAAAGTATTACCTTCAGAAATAATTTCAAAAGTCTTTTCATCTTTTAAAGAAATCTTCGATAAATGGAATGTTGGATCATCTTTTTTAATATCTTTAATAATTTCATCAATGATTGATAAATTACGTAATCCTAAAAAGTCCATCTTAATAAGACCCATATCTTCAAGATATTCCATTGTATATTGAACAGTATCAATATCATCATCAATCTTAATTAAAGGAATAACTTCTTGTAATGCTTTATTAGACATCACAATACCAGCAGCATGAGTTGATTCATGACGTGGTAAATTCTCAAGTATTAAACATAATTCAAATAATTTATGATAACGTTCATTAGAATCAATCTTATGCTTAAAAGCTAATGATGAATGATAAGTCTTTAATAAGCTTGCTTTAGGATCTTGAGGAATAAGGCTCGTAATACTATCTATTTCATATGCTGGATAAGCTAATACACGTCCAACATCTCTTATAACTTGTCGTGCTTTTAAAGTACCATAAGTAATAATATGAGCTATATGTTGTTCCCCATATTTTTCTTTAACATAATTAATAACAATATCTCTTTTATCATCAGGGAAATCAATATCAATATCAGGCATCGTTATTCTTTCAGGATTTAAAAATCTTTCAAAAATTAAACCATAACGAATAGGATCTATATCCGTAATACCAATACAATATGCAACAAGTGAACCCACAGCAGATCCTCTTCCAGGACCTACTAAAATGCCTTGCTTCTTTGCAAAACATACATAGTCATAAACGATTAAGAAATAATTAGTAAAGCCCATCGAAATAATAATTTTAAGTTCATGAAAAAGTCGAGCATTATATAAATCATTTTTATGCCCTTTTAGTCTTTTATTAAGTCCAGCAATACATAAAGCTTTTAAATATTCTTCATTGTTAACTTTTTGTGGTGCTTTAAAATCTGGCAAAGAAGTTTTAAATGCTAATGTAACATTACATTCATCAGCTAATTTGTAAGTCTCTTCGTATAATTCTTTAGGATATAAAGCTTCAAATTCATCGATATTTAAAAAATAGCGTCCTTTATGATATACAAGATCTTTATCTTTAATTGTTTTCTTATCACGGATAGCATTTAAAACCGCAAGTGCCTCATAATCTTTTTCTTTTTCATAAAAACAACGATGAACAGCAATAAGACGAGCGCCTCTTTCTTTTAGAAAGATATAAAAGTTATTAAGTGCTATACGATTAGAATGATAGTTAAGATCTGCTAAAGCATAGATAATATCATAGCTTTTTTTAGCTTCGTAGTATTTTTTAGCATTATCAGAATCAAAATCACCATCTGATGCAAAAGGACAATTATCAGAAAAAATAATTAAAAAATTATGATCTAAATACTTTGTTAAAAGATTAAAATCAATAACTTTCTCTTTAGTATTAAGATATGAAGATAAAGCAATTAAATTATGAAAACCATAATCATCTTTCGCAAGTAAGGCATAAGGATAGATATTATCTTCATCCCTAACATTTACTTCCATCAAAAAAAGAGGCTTTATATTATTATTTTGGCAAGCTTTAATAAAAGATGGTGCATATCCTAAAAAACCTAAATCGCATACACCTACGGCTTCATAGTTCTTTTCTTTAGCTAGTTTTACAATCTTTTCTGGTGTTAAAAGTGAATCCAGAAGAGAATAACAACTGCGATTAAATAAAGCTGTTTTCATAAATCAATTATACATTATTTTTATCTATGACTTTTTATATAAAAAGCATCCCTTGAGGATGCTTAATGCCAAAAGAAAGAATAAAACATTGATTGCATCTTGACCATTCTAATAAAGGTAAAGATGAAAAAGACAGCAACAAATGCAAAGATAATCCAGAAAATAACTTCACCAATACGGCTAGTCTTTTGAGCCCTCTTAGTTTCTTCTAAAACAATCTTGGTCAATTCTTTTTTCATGTCACGAGTTTCATTGTCAATATTATCGATATTAAGTACTGTTCCACAATATGGACATTTAATACGTTTTTCATTATCTTGAACTTCAATCGATGCATTACATGCAGGACATGTGATTTTAGTGATATTCATATAATTCACCTCTTCTTATATACTAATTAAAGCATATTTTAATGATTATTAAATAATTTATTTTGTCACAAAGCTCAAGATAAGCCAAATAATAAACATATGAGCCGGATAAAAGCCATAACAAATATATTTAAAGGTTTTACTATGATATCCTTGTCTACCCTTATATAACCAAATAGGAATTAAAGCTAATAAAGCGAAACCTTGCTGTACAATTTCAAGCTCGTATCCAAGCAATTCAACAGGATAGAATAAACCACCAAGCAATTCGATATTAATAAACCATAAACCAACAAATTGCCCTAAATAACACCACCACTTTCTAGCTCTAAAGAAATAAAAGATAAAGATTGTTAAAACACCAGGACCATAATAATCAACCATAGTAAGCATGCCTAATAAAAAGCCAAAAATAACCACTAAAAGACAGCTTAGATAATAAGTAGTACGATCTTTCTTCTTAGCTAATTCCATTAAATAAATGCCTATTAAACCAATTATAAAAGTCCATATTACATTTTGATGATAAGGATAAAATAATAAGCCATTGCTCATTAAATCAAATGGTATTTCTGATATTAAGGCACAAATAAATAATCTTAATAGATATTTCTTTAAATTATGAGTATGAAAATAGCCTTCAACAGTCATAAAAGCGAAAATCGGAAAAGCGATACGTCCTAAACATGTCATCCATTCTTGAGCTGGCAATAATGTAGCCCATAAATGATCTAGAAGCATTAAAAACATCGCTAAAATGTGTAAAGTAAAAGCACTGATATTAAATTTATTAGTCATCTTAAACCTCTAACATTCAATAGCTACTTTAATTACGCCATCTTCACGCTGTTCAAATAATTTATAACCTTCTTCAATTTTCGAAAGAGGATAAGTATGAGTAATTAAAGCTTCAGTATCAATCTTACCTTCAGCAATTAATCTTAATATTTCTTCACAATCACAACCATCAACACCACCGAATTTAAAAGTTAAATTCTTGCCATACATATCAGGTAATGGCAATACTTGAGCCTTATCATATAAGGCAACAACTGTAACAATCGCATTAGGACGAGCACACTTATAAGCTAATTCAAATGTTGAAGAGGCACCAGCTACTTCAAATACCACATCAGCTCCACCATGTTCACTAATTTCATTAACATAATCAAAACATTTATCAGGAGTAACAGTTAAAACATCGGGATAATATTTATTAATAAAAGCAATGCGCTCATTATCCTTTTCACAAATAATAATATTTTTAGGATGTCTCAACATAACACAAAGCAAAGTGCAAATACCTGTAGGACCAGCACCAATAATTAAAACTGTATCATCTTCACTAATATCAGATATTTTAGTTGCCCAATAACCGGTAGCTAAAATATCGCCAACAAATAGAGCTTGACGGTCGGTTACATTATCGCTAATCTTATTTAATCCTTGATCTGCAAAAGGTACCCTTACATATTCGGCTTGTCCGCCATCAATACGACAACCTAGAGCCCATCCACCATTTTTATCCGTGCAGTTATTGACATAGCCTTTCTTGCAGAAGTAACATTCACCGCAATATGTTTCAACATTAACAGTGACACGATCTCCTTTTTTCACATTGGTAATTGCACTACCAACCTCTTCTACTATGCCCACCATTTCATGTCCAATGGTGCTTCCAATAACAGCCCTTGGTACACTACCATATTTAATATGCAAATCGCTTGAACAAATACTAGCTAAAGTAACTTTAACTATCGCATCACGCTCATCAATAATGGTAGGTTTGGGCTTTTCCATTAGTTTAAATTTGCCTTTTTCAATATATGTATATGCTTTCATATTCACCTTTCTTAACTTAAAATTATATCTTTTATAAGTTTAACAAATATTATTTAATATTATCTTTGGTAAATAGATAACCATTCATTATCTTTATCAGCAATCCAACCACCATCTTTTAATTCATACCAAGTGTAACCATCTTTTTGAACAATAATGCCATTACCATATAAAATTTCATATTTATGAGCACTAGCTATTTTCATAGCTTCAAGAGAAGGTTCTTTTCTAATTCTTATATCATCTGCTAATACCGATAATATAATGCTTGGTTTAATACCTTCATATAATGTTCCAGCAAACCATATTTCGCCAGTTTCTTTATTTCTTAATAAAAATAAGAATGGTTTATCGAATGTTAAATCAATTGTTTTAACAGGTACATCAAAGATGTAGTCATAATCACCTGCAGCACCTAAGCCACCAGCTGAAGTTACAGCAGATGCTTTAATACCATCATTAGATAATTCAAAGGTTGACTTATGCTTTGTTTCAATAAAAATATCTTGATTTCCAACTATCTTATTAAAATCATTATTTGAATTAAACATACTATTTACGCCTAATTCTTTTAAATTATTATCTAAATCTAAATCATAGGTAATTGAAAATGTCGGAAATAGACCAACTATTTCTGTTATATATCCTTCTTCAAAATCGTCATAAGTAGGGCTTTTTAAGTTATTGATAATATCATTTATATCTTTAGGATCTATAGCTTTGATATATGAAGATAATTCTTTATTCTTAGGCATAATAGCCAGAAATTGAAATTGGCTATTATCATATTCTTTTAAATCTTTCGCAAAAACTTTTATAGAATCATCAATAAAATAATAGAAATCGGTTGATTGGTGATATTGACCATAGTTTCCAGCAATTTCTTCTACATATTTATCTAGATATATATTAATAATCGTTTCTATATCACTCGTTTCATACCATGATGATAAATCATCATAAACAAATGATTCACTATCATTTAATTCTTTTCTTAAATCATCACCAACAGTCTTTCTAATATTATCTTCACCTAAGTCTTTAATAATATTATATTTATCAGCTATTGCTACAAATTTTGTGGCTTTAACTTCAGAGCCGTTGAATTTTATAATAGGACAATAATCTTCAGAATAATCATCAATATATACATGATATTGTTCATGATCTGGTGAATATATATAAAAGTTTTGTATTTTATTTATCCATTCCATATCAACAGCTAAAGCGTTAATTATCATAAATTGTAATTGACCATCAAATCTATCGAAATAGTTTTTAATCATATCAAAAGTATTATCAGCTATCCATTTATTGATATCTTTAGGATCTTTAAAAGAATCTAATTTAATTTCAGCATTATATTTATCTTTGATAACTTTTTTAAAATCATCATTAACATTATCCTTTAAATCATCTTTTACCATTACTATATTAGCCAAAGAAAGATTCTCACTATTGGTATAAGCCTTAGGATTATAAGAGTTTAAAAGTTCATTTAATTCTTTAAAAGAATCACCACTGGCACCTTCTTTTAAAATAGATAAACAGTATTTAATGGACAAAGGAGAATAAACAATATTCTTCTTTTTATTTTCAAGTTTTAAAAAGTTAAAATCTAAAGCTTGAATATCATCATTGGTTTTATTTAGCTGGTTATTAGATACCTCTTGACCACTACATCCAACTAAAGCAAATAAAGTTAAAAGAATAATTATTATTTTTTTCATGATACTTATCTCCTTATATTTATTATAAAGGATTAATAAAAGTGCTATCAGTAAACTAATAGCACTAATTATTTTAATTCTTCTTTATTAAAACTAATTGTAATAGTTGTTCCTTTATCTACTTCGCTAACAATATCAACGGTACCATGATGATATTGCACAGCTCTTTTAACAATTGATAAACCAAGCCCAGTACCACCCGATTTCTTAGAATGACTCTTATCAACACGATAAAATCTTTCAAAAACTTTAGTTAAGTCAGTTGATGGTATACCAATACCATTATCTTTAACTTTTAAAATAATATCATCTTCTTTTTCTTGGATATCAACTTCAACATATCCACCATCTTTACCATATTTGATACTATTATCAACTAGATTGTAAATAATTTCATATAATAGTCTTTTAACGCCATATAAATTAGCTTCACCATTAAGTTTTAGATTAATCTTTTTCTTAGAAGCACTATCTTTTAAAGTTTTAAAGATATCTTCAGTTAATGATTTTAAAGAAATATCTTCTTTTGGCATATCAATACCTTCATCTATTTCTGATAAGCCAATAATATCATCAATCAACAAAACTAATCTTTGAGCTTCTTCTCTAATATGTGATGTAAAACGTGCTACATCCTCTTCTTTCACAATTCCATTTTCAAGTAATTCAGCAGAACCAATAATTGATTGTAATGGTGTCTTTAATTCATGTGAGACATTAGCAGTAAATTCTTGACGATTTCTTTCAGCATTTACTTGTTCGCTAATATCATATGCTAAAATGACAATACCATCTTTTTGACTACTTGAAATGATTTGATTTAAATCAAATTGATAATCATGATCATCAATCTTATAAGAAAAGGCTGCATGTTTTTTTGCTTTAACTTCATCTAAACCATTACGCATTAAATAATGACGATCTATTGTTAAGATATCTTTGCCAATACAATCCTCTTTAATTTTAAATAATTCTTTTGCAGATGAATTAATAGCTAAAATATGATCTTCATTATCAAGAACAATTAATACCTCTTTCATATTATTAGTAATATCAATAAATTCATCACGCATTCTCTTTAATTCATGCATCTGAATATCAATTTCATTATGTTGGACATTAATGCGATGCAATAAAGGGGATAATTCTTCATAAGTATCATTATTTAAAGGATGTTCAAGATCTAACTTATTTAAAGGCTCAACAATATGTTTAGCCATCATTTTAGCAATTACTATCGATAAAATAATCGCTATGATCAAAATAATAACAATCGGTTGAATCATACTCAAAAGTAACAATACTACCGTTGCAGTTGAAATTGAAATACGCAATACCGTGCCATCATTTAAACGCGTAGCTTCATATAATGTTTGTTCGGTTAAAGTAATTGAATAACGACTACTGCTACCATTCCCATATGCTAAAGCTTCACCAATTTCTTTACGATCAGCATGATTTTCCATATTTAAGGGATTGGTATAACTATCATATAAAACCGTACCATCTGCTTTAACTAAAGTTAAACGATATTCATCTTTCCCTAAATCTTTTAAATAATCAATGCCTACTTTTTCTACTCCCTTAGCAGCTAAACTAAGTTCATCTTTTAATTGATTTATTTGAATGCCAGTGTAGTAATCATATAAAACAGCAGTAAAAATAATCATACTACTAAAAAGAACTACGACAGCAGTCAATAATATCGACTTAAATATTCTATTAGTCATCTTTATGACCCCCAACGATAACCATAATAACGTACGGTTTCAATCATCTTGCCATAATCACCAAGTTTTTGACGTAGATTACGGATATGTGAATCTAAAGTGCGTGAATCACCCATATAGTCCATTTTCCATACTTGATTAAATAATTGTTCTCTTGTAAAAACATAAAATGGTTTCGTTAAAAATAATTGTAATAATTCAAATTCTTTATAAGTAAGTAAAATCTCTTTCTTATTTATATAAACAGTACGAGCATCAAGATTCATTACTAATTTCATATATCTTAATTCTTTATTAGTTGAAATCTCTACTCTTCTTAAAATCGCTTTAACACGCGATACCATTTCCATCACACTAAATGGTTTAACAATATAATCATCAGCTCCTAAATCAAGGCCTCTAATACGATCATATTCTTGTCCTTTAGCTGTAGCTAAAATGATAGGAATATCATGATATTCAATTGATTGTCTAATTTTAGTAAGCAATTCAATACCATCCATTAAAGGAAGCATAACATCTAAAATAATCAAATCTGGTTTTTCGTTTTTTAATGCTTCATAACAAGATAAACCATCTTCAAAACCTCTTGTCTTAAAACCTGCAGAGTCTAAAGCATACATTCCGATATCACGAATTGCACTATCATCCTCTACATACCAAATCATGACTATTCCTCCTTATGAATACCAGTAATTGAATAGATAACCCATTCTGCAATATTGGTAGCATGGTCTCCAATTCTTTCATAATATTTAGATATCATTAATAAATCTAAAGCATACTCGCCATCAATTGCATTATCTTTAATTAGTTTAATTAAAGCACTTTTTATTCTAATAAAATAGTCATCAACAATATCATCTTGTCTTATAACATCATGAGCTAAACTTTCATCTTTCTTAATAAAAGAATCAATACTTAAAGTAACCATCTTAATAGTTGCATCTGCCATTTCTTTAATTAAAGCTAAATCAATTCCTCTATCATCATTTAAATAGATAATAATTTCTGCAATATCTTCAGCTTGATCCCCAATTCTTTCCATATCAGTAATCATTTTTAAGACTGCAGAAATAAGACGCAAATCTTTAGCTACTGGCTGTTGATGTAAAAGAAGTTTCATGCATTGAGTTTCGATATCATGTTCCAAGTGATCTATATCATTACTATCTTCAATTACTTCACTAGCTAATTTAAGATCCCCTTCAATTAAAGCTTTACTAGTATTAGTAATAGCTTCTTCACACATTGCCCCCATTTCAATAATGGCTTTATTAAGTTTTAATAATTGTTCATCAAAACGATTTCTCATAATTATCTCCTCAACCAAATCTTCCAGTTATATAATCTTCAGTTCGCTTATCTTTTGGTGACGAAAAAATATCATCAGTCTTACCATATTCCACAAGTTCTCCAAGCAAGAAGAAAGCAGTGTAATCAGATACACGAACAGCTTGTTGCATATTATGAGTTACCATCACAATCGTATATTTTTCTTTTAGCTCCATTACTAATTCTTCAATACGTGATGTTGAAATGGGATCCAAAGCACTTGTTGGCTCATCCATCAATAAAATCTTAGGCTCAACTGCTAAAGCTCTTGCGATACATAAACGTTGTTGTTGACCACCGGACATTCCTAAAGCATTTTTCTTTAGACGATCTTTTACTTCATCCCAAATAGCTGCATCTTTTAAAGCTTTTTCAACAATCTCATCAAGTTCTACTTTATTAGTAACACCATGGCATCTTGGCCCATAAGCAACATTATCATATATGCTCATCGGAAAAGGGTTTGGTTTTTGAAAAACCATACCAATTTCTTTTCTTAAATTATTAACATCAACATCTGAAGCAAAAATATCTTTACCTTCATATCTTATATCACCACTTATTTTGACATTAGCGATTAAATCATTCATGCGATTAAGGGTTTTTAGAAATGTTGATTTACCACATCCTGAAGGACCAATAAAAGCAGTAATACTTTTTTCAGGTATTTCAATATTTATATTTTTAAGTGCTTGTTGTTCACCATACCACAAGCACATATCTTTAACTGAGATAATACTCATAAACTTCTCCTTTTAGCAAAATTCTTTTGAACACAACTAGCAGCAAAAGTAATAAGCATAGTCAAAATCATCAAGATAGCTGCAATAGAAAAAGCTACACCAAATTCACCATCTTCTTTAGCATAGACATATAAAGCTACTGTTAATGTTGCACCAGGTGAATTTAAGGCATCAAATATACCATTAATCGCATGTGCAAAACCCGATGTGAATAATAGAGCTGCTGATTCTCCTAAAATTCTTCCAACAGCTAAAATGCATCCAGTAATTACCCCATCTACGCATCCCGGTAAAACAACTGTTCTAATAACATGCCATTTGCCAGCTCCTAAACCAAAAGCTCCTTCGCGATATGATTCTGGTACAGTTTTTAAACTTTCTTGGGTTGTACGCATAATAGTAGGCAAATTCATAATAACCAAAGTTAAAGCACCAGCCATTAAACAAGTACCTATATTGCTTGCAAATAGTAACATTCCTACAAGCCCATATATAATTGATGGAATACCAGATAAAGTTTCAGCTGCATATTCAATAAGAGCTACAATCTTTTTATTACTTGCGTATTCATTAAGGTAAATAGCAGCCCCTACTCCTAATGGCAAAACAATTATTAAAGTTGCCATAACAATATAAATAGTATTTAAGATATCTGGTAAGATACCAATCGTATTAGATAAATAACTTGGTTTAGATGTTAAAAAAACTAAATTAATACTAGGAAGACCTTTATACAAAACATAAGCAATAAGAAATAATACTAATGAAAAAGTAATTGCTAAAGCTATATACATTAATGTCTTCATCACTAAATCAAATTTCTCATTTTGTTTAGCTATTAATCTACTTGTCATAAATTACCTCTTATCTCTTTTAAGGAAAAAATTCAAAGCTGCATTAATAAACATAATAAAGAAGAATAATATCAGTGCTATCGAGAATAAAGCTTCTCTTTGTAAACCGCTAGAATAAGACATTTCGCTAGATACTGCGGTCGTTAAAAAACGAACACTTTGAAAAATTGAATCGGGCATATTAGCAGCATTACCGGCTACCATCATAACCGCCATCGCTTCACCTATTGCTCTTCCAATTCCTAAAACAATTGAAGCTACAATGCCACTTTTAGCAGCTCTTGCTGATACTTTAAAATAGGTTTCAATAGGTGTTGCACCTAAAGCTAATGAAGCATCTTCATATTCTTTAGGCACTGCATTAAGGGAAGTTACTGACATCTTAATAATTGATGGTAGGATCATAATCGATAAAACAATAATCGCCGCTAATAAACTAGAACCATCAGAGATATTAAATATTTTTCGAATAGCTGGTACTAAAACCATCATCCCAACTAAGCCATAAACAACCGATGGTATTCCAGCAAGCAAAGATATCGCAAATTCCATGACTTCTTTAAATTTAGGCGATGCCATTTTTGATAAGTAAACAGCTGTTAAAAAACCAATTGGAACACCAATAATAAGAGCCCCTAAAGTACCATAAATACTTGTAAGTATAAAAGGCAGAATACCATATTTAGGAACACTTGCAGTTGATGCCCATTCTTTACCAAAGATAAATTCCTTAAAGCCGATTTTAGATATCGCAGGAATTCCTGATATCAATAGATAAATTGTAATTAAGCAAACACAAGCAACCGTAATCATTCCTAGAATAAAGAAGATTGCATGAATTGCTTTTTCAAACGTTTGATTTTTCTTCATAAGTTTCCTCTTAACACAAAATAGCGACGGTTAGTAGCTACCGTCGCATGATTTATTAAATTAGTTAGCGGAAACGGCGCCAGCTTCAGAAATAATATTGCTTACTTCACTAGATGTAGCATAATCAAAGAATTTCTGTGCTGCTTCGCTAAGTTTAGTATCGGTTTTGGTTACTAAGACAAATGGTCTTTGAATTTTATATGAGCCATCTTTTACAGTTGCTTCTGTTGGATTTACACCATCAACAGTCAAAGCTTTAACACTATCTTTAATTGATGCTAAAGAAGCATAACCAATCGCATTTGGATTGCTTGCAACTGATGCAATAACATCGCCAGTTGAGGTTAGTTCTTGACGATATTTACATTCATCTTTAGTAGCTGTAATTGATTCAAAACCATCACGAGTACCGCTACCTGCCTCTCTTCCAATAAGCACAATTTCTTTATCTTCGCCACCAACTTCTTTCCAGTTAGTAATAACGCCAGTATAGATATCTTTAATCTGTTCAATAGTTAAATCATTTACTTTATTAGCCGGATTGACAACCATTGCAATGCCATCATATGCAAGAACAGTTTCTTTTAAGCCAGCTGCTTTTTCTTCTTCTTTTAAAGCACGTGATGATAAACCAATATCTGTACGTCCTTCTTCTACTGCTTTAATACCTGAGCCTGAGCCTGTTGGGTTATATGTAAAAGTAATTCCTGTAGCATCAGTAAATGATTCGCCGATAGCACCAATAACTTTCTGCATCGATGTTGAGCCATCAGTTGAAACTGAGCCAGTAGTTTTAGGAGCTGTTGATGCGCATCCAGTAAGCATCATGATAGTAATAACTACCATCATCGAAATAATCTTTTTCATCTAAATATTCCTTTCAAATAGTCTTTATTTATTAATTACAAGTTCATTTTAGGTCGACTATGTAAAATCAAAAATACAACTTATGTCAAATTTAGGTGAAATTTAAAAATCTCAAAAGACCCTTATTTCAAGCCTTCTTACACTTTTACTCATGTACTTTAGTCAACAAGACTACGCTCTTCACATGGCTCGATACGCCCATTTAGATGTCAGAGTCTCCCGACGTTCGCAGAAATACGTCCAGTCGTTTTTATCTGAACTTATCCACTTTTCGCCTCGTCCGCCTCAAGTTTATTCGTTAGTGGGAATATATCAAAGTTTTTGAAACCCCACACGAAACGGTACTTTTTCGAGAATTGAAGCTGCAATCGCTTCAACCCTAATACACACGATACTTCCTCGCACTTTTCTGAATCAGCTCGTGTATTTCGTCAGCATCAATAACGTTAATCACAGCATTCTCATCATCTACAAATCTTTGTGTGTCATGTGTCACATGGCCTGTAGTCACCAAAATCTATTTGCTGATTCGGTCAGAAGACTGAACACCAAACAAGGACCTGACAATGCTTATCTCGGCACTATTTCTTCTGCCGTACCTCTTGCATTCAATGTAAAAGACTATTAGCTTACCCATTTCGTACTTGGCAGCAATAATATCGCGGCCACTATCTCTTATCGGCTGTGCTAATCTTGTTTCAAATCCCTCATCCTGAAATAGGCGTTCGATAACTTCTTCAAATTCACGAAAGGATATATTGTAAATAAGATCCCGGTCTTGAGCTATATACACAATGAGTTGCTGTATATGAGAATACTTTGGATAGGCGTCATCCGGATCAAAATCATCACAGCTATGGATAAAACTCATGTAAGGTTCTTCTTCAAAACATCCGCCAGCAATTTCACAGTCTTCATAATTAAAGGCTCCTACTGGATATTCATAGCCGGAAATTCTGAAAGAGATTTCATTGTCACAATGGTCGCATTCAATATAGGGGTATCCGAAATAAGAGGTTGTGTCGGCATTCAATTTCTTCTCCCATTCCATTTTCACCACGATCATATACGTTGAATTTAAAATCAAAATCCTATTTGTGGATTCCAGTTACTTTTCCGCATCGGTCACAGCGAATGAAAACATCTTCTAAAAGTTCCATCATGCAAACATCTTTGCATTCCAAACCAGATTAACCAGCTACACAAGGAGTTGAATCAGCTCTGTGATTTCTGCTTTACCAAACTGTACATAAGATTTGAAGCCCAGCCCTTTATTCGCTATGAACTTCTTAAACTTTGGATTATTCTTGTATGTCTGATCACCAAGTGACTCGGTATAAATATTGACCTCGTTGGAGCAATACTTCGAGAGTTTGTAATCGTGTTTGGAATCATTCAGGATGGCGTTGATGCTCTTATGCAGAAGCAACAATGCACCAAAACTATTTCTCTAGCACCTGAATTCTTCCTGATCGGCATATTCGCTGGCGAACCATTCGTAATGGTCCGCGATGATGTGCTCGATTTCAAACGGATTCTTTGCCTGTGTATTCATGTAATTGCAGTAGTTTGAAGTCACACTGGTCTGTTCCCCAATATAACCAGTGATGATAGTAAGCATATTCTTGATACACTTTTTAGTAAAGCTGTTCAAGTGCAGTTCAGGAAACGTTGATACCTGATCATAAGTGACATTCTCGAATTGAGCCTTCAAACGAGCTTTCAGATCCTCCAAAGAGCTGTGTTTGAAAAAGGATACTCAATTGCTTTCTTCAAAAAACAAAAACCGATGCAAGAGTTTTCTTTACGAAAATCCATACACCGGCTCGAAGTAATTATTAACAAATAATGTGTTGTTTAAAATTAATTTGATGCTTTTACTACTTCATCAATGTCAAGAGAGTAGGCCAAAACTTCTCCAACACTTTTAATTTTTCCTTTAACCACTAAAATGTCGCCAATAGACATATCCATCACAGCTGATTTTTGTTCTTCAGACTTGATGAAACACTGAACACCCCTAATAGCAAATTTATCTTCGGTTGAAACAATAGAAATGTATTTGCCGCTGCTATCAATATTATTTAAACGACCAGTTAACTCAACATACTGATCTTTATATTTATCAGCTGCCTTCAGTGCATTACCATTCAGATCATCCATCAACTCAGAAACGGCATATGCTGTATAGGTGATTTCCGGAGTTTCGGATTCTGGTTGTGTATTGTTGGCATTTTCAGATATAGTTACCTGAGTATCATTTTTTTTGGCTCCATTGGAAGTTTTATCCCCACCAGCACTACCGATTGCACCAATTATGATTATTGCAATCACAGCAATAAACCACGGACGCTTATAAAATGGCTTCGTATTTTTTCCTCCACATTGCGGACAAACTTTGGCGCTTGCAGCAATTTCAGCACCACAATGTTTGCAAGTCACCATTTTGTTTTCTTTTGACATCTCAATTCCTCCCTACAAAGTCTTCGACTTTTACTTACATGATAGTGTACTTTTTTGCAGGTAAGTTTTTAAACATTTCCTGTGCGCAACTTGCTGATTTTTTTTGCTACTGGACTTTTTTTGCTTCGTTGTAGTAATATAACTATAAATACATGAAGAAGTGGGGATTTTACATAAAAGTACACAATCCTGTAAAAATAATCACTTACAGCAACTTGGTTTTTTTGTAAATCTCTGCACGATAGCGGAAGGTGGAAAGTGGCATTCCACACAGCTTTGCAGCAGCTGTTCCGGTAATCTTGCCATTTTTCCATTGTTGGTATGGGTGGTGAAAGTTTTTCGGTAAAGGCTTCGGTGGGCGTCCAAAACGAACTCCTCTTGCTTTGGCGGCGGCAATTCCTTCTGCCTGACGCTGCCGGATATTGCTTCGCTCGTTTTCTGCCACAAAGGACAGTACTTGCAACACAATATCGCTGAGGAATGTCCCCATCAGGTCTTTTCCCAGACGGGTATCCAGCAGATGCATATCCAGCACAACAATATCAATCCCTTTTTCCTTGGTCAGAATCCGCCATTGCTCCAGAATTTCAGAATAGTTGCGCCCCAGACGGTCGATGCTCTCGATATAGAGCAGATCGTCTTTTTTTAGTTTCCGTACCATTTTCCGGTACTGCGGACGTTCAAAATCCTTGCCGGACCGCTTATCGATAAACAGATTTTTAGCCGGGATTGATAGCTCTTTCAGGGCAAGAATCTGCCTGTCCTCATTCTGTTCTTTGGTGCTGACACGGATATAGCCATATAAATTGCCCATTGTTTTTACCCCTCCTTTATCACGATTGGGGAAATAGCTCCCAAATCGGATATTTTTCATCTTCTATAGTACTGGATACTTGATAATCCTGAATAAACAGAAAATGAAAGAGCATATTTTGATTGGTGAAGAACTGCAAATCAGGTTTCGTTTGCAGAGATATGCCGATGAAGATATGCTGTGTAATGCTACACCCCCTTGAGAGCTATGCTTTAAGCCTTTGAACATGATTTGGACGGTGAATGGGATTGTCTTGGTTTAATATCACTGAGAGAAACGCTACATTCCAATCGTTGAAAACAGAGTGAACTGGATCAGGTTTCCGTTGATTTTCTGGCAAAAAAAATCTCACCAGCGATCCGGTGAGAATGTATGTGGTGCTTCGTGTCTGGAATGAATATTTGAAGGCAAGAGAACCACAAGATCAGGAGTCTACCTATGAGTATTTTATTGGGAAAATTAATAGCTTCACAGTCTTATTTATGGGCACACCTCTTGGCTTTTATGAGGATTCAAGAAAGCCAAAGCGCACGAGCATTTCCACGCATATTTATGGTTCTGTACCGCAGGAAGATACCATACTTGATCTCTGGTGTTCAGACAACAAGCAAAAAATGGAGTGTATTGCTGCCTATTCATCTCTGTATCCGCTGATGATCTATTGCCTGAACCGCTTGAACGATTAATGGGGCTTTATTTCCAGAAATACAAAATCTGTGGGAAAATATTTCTTGCCAAAAGCCATAGGTATAAGCTTTGCAGTGATAAGTGTCGTAAAAAGCAACCTCTCCAGAACAAACGTGAGTTTGATGAACGATCCAGAGAAAACAATTATGACCTGCTCTACAAAAATGTGTGCCATAACTGACAAAACAAAATCAATAAGGCAAAGAAAACTTCTGGTTTTCCTGCTGAATGTTTGGATAAAATGTTGGTTGCTTTTGAATCCTTCAAAAAAGAAGTCTTGTAACGGAAGCAGGCTGCGAAAAAGAAAACAGCTAGCCCAAAGGATCTTTCGGACTGGCTGCTCCAGCAAAGTATTATTAAAGTATTATTATTGTATAATTGGCTAAATTTGTTTAAAAGCAAGTACTTATAAAATCATCCCAAAATACTTCAATGCCTCCACAATTGCTATCTCTTTATCTTTTTAGACACTGCTGTTTCCTGCTATCTTCATTTTTAGGTAAATTATAATTCTTTCCAACCTCAATTCCGCATTTTCTCTTTACCTGTGAGATAT
>CAKUWO010000018.1 GCA_934699415.1 uncultured Erysipelotrichaceae bacterium | reverse complement strand
CCTAAAAACAATATATATATATATATATATATAATAAAAGTAGATATAGAACATAAAAACAGAAGGTGCTTATGAAAAAAAGTACAATCATGATTTTACTTTCTCTATGTTTGTTATGCGGATGTCAAAAAACAAATATCGAAAATGTTGATGTTAAAGAAGAAATGGGTGAAATTATAGCCATTTCAGATATTACTAATACTCTTTATATTAATTCTCCTGACAAAAATGGAGGCTATGATTTAGAAATACCAGATAATAAACTCATAACCGACTTTAAAATAGGTGATCTTGTAAAATTTGAATATACTGAAGAAGAAAAGGTAGATTTAACTGGCAAAAACTATAAGTTATATCATTTAGTTTCAATCGAAAAAACCGATGGATATTATATTCAGGCTCTGGCTTTAAATAATATTGTTGATTTTGATATCAAAGAGATCAAAATAGAATATGTTGATGATAATGGTGAAATACAACACATCATTTTGATCGAAAATTCCGCGAATGAATTATTTGCTGAATTAAGTAAAGTTAAAGTTTATAAAGATTATATATCTGATATAGCAATCGGAGGCTCAACTCTTACCTTTGAAATTATAGGCGATAATAAAACTATCAAAGTTGAAGAATATGATACCATTAAAATCATAAGTGAAGATGAAATTATTGAATGTGGATATCATAGAATAGAAGGTTATCTAAATTATAGAGATATTATTAAAACATATTACGAAACGCATAGAATTTATAATTAAGTAAATTAGTTCCTCTTTTGTATCAGTGTTAGGCACAAAAGAGGAATTTTTACATATCTTAAAGTAAAATGTAAATATTTTCATAAAAAGTGAAAATTTTGTGAACTTTTGCATTGAATGTTTAAGATTGATGAAATATAATAAAAACAAGCATACAAATGCAAAAGGGGGATACTTTGATGAAAAAGTTATCAATGGTATTACTCTCAGCTATGATGTTCTTTGGACTTGTTGGTTGCAAAACTAGCGATCCTAAAAAAACTGAAGAGGCCTATCTCTCAGATGTTAAAGCTACAGACATCAAACTGAGCGATACCAAAAACCTGGTTGAAGCATCGCAATATCAAATCCAGTCTATGGACTATGTAACTACTGCTCTTGCTGAAGACCATGAGTATAACGCTAACTTTGTTGACGGCTTACTCGAAAACGACCAATATGGTAACATCGTTCCATGTTTAGCAACAAGCTATGAAGTTTCTGACGATGGCTTAACTTATACTTTCCACCTCAGAGAAGGTGTTAAGTGGGTTACAAGCACTGGCGAAGAATATGCAACATTAACTGCTGATGACTTCGTTACTGGCTTACGTCATGGTGCTGAATTCAACTCAGGAACAGGCTGGCTCTTAGAAGGTGTAATCGAAGGATATACTGAATACTTTGAAGGTGAAGATTATTCTGATGAAGCTTGGGCTAAAGTCGGTATTGAAGCTGTTGATGATTTAACAGTTGCTTATCACTTAGTAAAACCAACTCCTTATTTCCATGGTCTTGGAACATATGCTGTTCTTTATCCAATCAACCGTCAGTTCCTTGAATCAAAAGGTTCAGGATGTGAATTAGGTTCACCAGATAAGACTGCATGCGAATTCGGTACAACTGCTGCTGATTCAATCCTCTACAATGGTGGTTATATCTTACAGTCTTTCGATTTACAATCAAGCACAGTATTAAAGAAGAATGAAGCATACTGGGATGCTGAACATGTTTATCTGGATACTGTTACACGTATTTATGATGATGGTTCAGATCCATATTCAAGTATCCGTGGATTCGAGCAGGGCAGATATGCTGCTGCTGGTATCAGCGCTTCTTGGGAAAACTATGACCAGTATGTAGCTAAATATGAAGGTTATATCACTGCATCTTTACCTAACGCTTCAGTATTTGGCGTAGTATTCAACTTCAACCGTCAGTCTTTTGAATATACAAATAATAAGGACAACGCTGAATTACATGAAAATACACATAAAGCAATCTTAAACGAAAACTTCCGTAAAGCTTTACGTGCCGCTTATGATACAAAAGCTTACAATATGACATATGCTCCAGAAGATCTTTCTGAAGAAATGTTACGTAACATTAATAACGACCCACAGGTTGTAAAGACATCTGATGGTACATCATACGGTAAACTCGTTAATAACGCTTATGAATCAATGACTGGTGAAAAACGTGATTTAAGTGATGGACAGAACCCATGGCTCTCTAAAGAAGAAGCTATGAGCTACATCGAAGCCGCTAAGGCTGAAGGTGTTGAATTCCCTGTTCACCTCGATATGCTCGTACCTCAGACTTCTAAAAAGATTGTTGACCAGTCTCTTTCAATGAAGGATTCAGTTGAAAAGAATACTGATGGTAACATCGTTATTGAATTAGTAATGGCTGATAAAGAAAAGGTACAGCAAATTGCATACTATAACCAGGAGCCAGCTCTTTCTGATTATGACATTTCAACATTCACTGGTTGGTCTCCAGACTATCCAGATCCTAAGTCATTCATTGATATTTATTCTCCAACAATGGGTTACTATATGACATCTGTAGGACTTAATGCAGTTCCAGCTTCTGAAGATACTTCAGAAGAAAAGGAAATTAAAGAAGTTGTTGGCTTAAATGAATATGAACAGTTATATCGTGCAGCAGATGAAATCTATGAAGATCTCGATGCTCGTTATGAAGCATTTGCTAAAGCTGATGCTTGCTTAGTTAAACATGCATTCTTCCTCCCAGGTATGATGGAGTCTAGAACAAACCGTGTATCTCATGCAATTCCATTTACAAGAGTTTACTCTACAACTGGTCTCAGTGAATACAAATATAAAGGATTACAGTTGCAGGAAGGTTTAACAACTACTGAAGAGTACGAAGCTGCTTACCAGGAATGGTTAAAAGGCGGTAAGTAATCGATTAAATTATTAATTAAAGGATAACCATAGGCGGTTATCCTTTTTATTTTTATAAATATATTTAAAAATGAAAGTTTACAAAGATACAATACTAGTGATAGTTTAAGCAAATCTATGAAAATATTTTCATAATTGAAATTATACAATCTATTTTTCATGAAATGTCTATTACAAGGGAAAATCTATGATATAATCATAATTGTGACATATCTTTTCGTCACCTCATTTTAATGATGATTTTATTTTGTGATTTTTCTGTTCAATCCTGAAATAGAATCTTTATTTAGAGCTTTATAGAAAGGATGTTTTATGAAAAGATACATTTTAGAACGAGTACTAAAGTCAATCGTTTCTATTTTTGCGGTTGTATCGATTGTCATTGTGATGCTTTATACAATGATACCGTCTAATAAAGTATTCGATAATGATCCAGCATATAAAAAGATGTCTGGCGATACCAAAACAATTTATAGTAATCAAACTCTTGATACATTAAAGTATCAGCATTTTGCACGTGTTAGTGAAATTTGTGAATATTCATTTGAAAAAGGCTCAACAGAATTCACAAATTGCACTACTGATAATTCAAGTAAAGAACAGAAAACAGCTATAGAGAATATGGCTAACAATGGTTTTGAAATGAGCACTTTAAAGAGTGGTGAGCCTTATGGTGTCCACACTTATAATGCTTTCGAACTTTTAACCCATTTCTATAGTTCTTTTTTAGTACTCGATACTAAAAATAGTATTCAGGATGAAAATAACCCTAACTTAGAACGTAAATATTATTTCGGTAAGAACCCTTATAATGGTACTCCTGCTTTAATGTGCAGTGGTTGTAACTATAAATATCAGATTTATTTCAATGGCTCATTCCCATTTATTCATTCAAATATTCTTACCTTTAACTTTGGAACTTCATATCCATCAAACAAAGGTATTCCAACTCTTACTGTTATTAATAGAGGACAAGGTGCTACTAAAGAAACTGAGCAAACTTTCCCAACTGGTGCTACATTAAAGAGTTCTTTAATCCAGACTTCTTGTAAATATAAAGCTAAGACTGACCACCTTGATGCAAACCGTTTTGATGATAATTATGCAAACTGTGAAAATGCATATGAATCACCATCAATGGTTATGACATCGTATATTATTGGCGTTATTTCACTTATCATTGCTTATGTTTTAGCTATTCCTGCAGGAATTGCCATGGCACAATATAAAGATAGATTAATCGATAAGATTGGTATTGTCTATATTAATTTACTTGTAGCTATTCCATCTCTTGCATTTATTTTCTTTATGCGCTCTGTTGGTAATAAATTTGGTTTACCAGATAAATTCCCACAACTTGGATTTAATGATATTCGCTCTTATATCATGCCAGTTGTTATTCTTGCACTTATGTCAACTCCTGGTCTTATGATGTGGTTACGTCGTTATATGATTGACCAATCAAGCCAAGATTATGTTAAATTTGCACGTGCAAAAGGTTTATCTCAAACAGAAATCTTTAATAAGCACATCTTAAAGAATGCTATTATTCCAATCGTTAATGGTATTCCTGGATCTATTATTTTATCTATCTCTGGTGCTCTTATTACCGAATCAGCATTCGCTGTACCTGGTATGGGTAAAATGCTTCCAGATGCTATTAAAGTAGTTAATAACAATATGGTTATTACTTTAGTATTTATCTTTACAACATTATCAATTCTTTCTGTTCTTGCAGGTGACTTATTGATGACTGTTGTAGATCCACGTATCCAGCTTGTAAGTAAAGGAGGAAATGACTGATGCAGGATGAAAGATTCCAATTTGCGATTGCTGATGATTCTGCTTCAGAACATATCGCTGCTCCTCAATATTCATATTGGCGCTCAGTATTCCGTAAGTTTTTCTCATCAAAACTTGCAATTGCCATGTTACTTATTACTTTAGCTGTTATTTTAATGTCTATTATTCAACCGATGATTTCTGGATATAATCCAATGGTTACGCCAAATATCAACAATGCTTCAATGAAATATATCCGTCCAAATTCTACATATTGGTTTGGTACTGATGATAAAGGTAACTCTTTATTTGATGCTGTATGGCTTGGTACTAGAAACTCATTATTCATTTCATTTGTTGCTACCTTCATTACTACTACTGTTGGTGTCTTAATTGGTATGTGGTGGGGATTTTCTAAAAGAGTAGATAAAGTTATGATTGAAGTTTATAACGTTTTATCTAATATCCCGATGACTTTAATTGCTATGATTTTGATGTATGCTTTAGGATCTGGTATGGTTCAATTAATCTTTGCGCTTTCGGTTACTTCATGGGTTGCTGTAGCATATCAAATGCGTGTTATGGTTATGATTATTCGTGACCGTGAATATAACTTGGCTTCTAGAACTTTAGGTACATCAACTGGTAAGATTATTACTCATAACGTATTGCCTTATTTAATTTCGGTTATCATGACAAGCATCTCACGTGATATTCCTAACTTTATTTCTTATGAAGTATTCTTATCATTTATTGGCGTAGGTATTACTCGTGCAGATGGATCTTTAGGACAGATGATTCAGGACTATTCACCATATTTAACAAGTACTCCATATCTTTTCTGGATTCCAGTAGCTATTTCAGCAATTATTTCTATTTCACTTTATATTGTTGGTCAGACTTTAGCAGATGCTTCTGACCCACGTACTCATATGATTTAAGGAGGTTCAAAATGGCTGAAGAAAAAAATATTATCCTTTCGGTCAAGGATCTCGTTGTTAAATTTAAAGTTCGTGACCGAGTTTTAACTGCTATTAGAAATATTTCTCTTGATTTTGAAGAAGGTAAAGTAGTAGCTATTGTAGGTGAATCAGGATCAGGTAAATCAGTATTTACTAAGACTTTCACTGGAATGCTTGAATCAAACGGTGTCATCAGTAATGGTGAAATCATGTTTGAAGGACAGGATCTTTGCAAGATTAAGAAAGATTCTGAATGGGAAAAGATTCGTGGCAAAAGAATTGCTACTGTCTTTCAAGATCCAATGACATCTCTTAACCCTGTTCGCACAATTGGTTATCAGATTTCAGAAGTTATTATTAAACACCAAGGTAAATCAAAAGCTGAAGCTAAGGTTGAAGCTATTGAACTTATGAAGCGTGTTGGTATTCATGATGCTGAAAGAAGATATGATGAATATCCTTTTATGTATTCTGGTGGTATGAGACAACGTATTGTTATCGCTATTGCTCTTGCTTGCCATCCAAAGATTCTTGTTTGCGATGAACCAACAACTGCTCTTGATGTAACTATTCAAGCTCAGATTATTCATTTAATTAAAGAGTTGTCTAATGAATATGGCTTTACAACTATTTATATCACTCATGACTTAGGCGTTGTAGCTAACGTTGCTGATAGAGTATGTGTTATGTATGCTGGTCAGATTATTGAATATGGTGATGTAGAAGAAATTTTCTATGATTCACGTCATCCATATACTTGGGGATTACTCTCATCTTTACCACAGCTTGGTAAGAAGGGTGAAGAACTATTTGCTATTCGTGGTACTCCACCATCATTATTTGAAGAGGTTAAGGGGGATGCCTTCGCTTTACGTTCTAACTATTCAATGAAAATTGATTTTGAAGAAGAACCTCCTTTCTTTAAGGTAAGTGATACTCACTATGCTAAAACATGGCTTTTAGACCCTAGGGCACCTAAGGTTGAACCACCAGCTATTGTTAAAAATTTACATGCTAGAATGCTTGAATTAACCGGAAAAGGAGGTATCTACAGTGAACGATAAGCAGAATGAAAAAGAAGTATTAATCTCTGTTGAACATGCTGAAGTTACTTTCAATAATAACGGTAAAAGATTCCGTGCTGTTAAAGATGCCAACTTTAAGATTTATAAAGGTGAAACCTTTGCTTTAGTAGGTGAATCTGGTTCAGGTAAAACTACTATTGCACGTGCTATTATTAGACTTCATAATACTTCTGCTGGTGATATCTTTTATAAAGGCAAGAAGATTAATGGTCCATTAACTTCTGAAGAAAAAAGAGAAGTTATCCGTAATATTCAAATGATTTATCAAGACCCTGCAGCTTCACTTAATGAGCGTGCAACTATTGACTATTGTGTATCTGAAGGTTTATATAACTTCCATCTATATAAAGATGAGGCAGATCGTGAAGCAAAAGTAGATCGTGTTTTAAATGAAGTAGGACTTCTTCCAGAACATAAATCGCGCTATCCTCATGAATTTTCAGGTGGACAAAGACAGCGTGTGGGTATTGCACGTGCTATGATTATGGAGCCTGAATTCATTATTGCTGATGAGCCTATTTCTGCTCTTGATGTTTCTATTCGTGCTCAGGTATTAAACCTCATGAATAAATTCAAAGAAGAAAAAGGTTTAACTTATATGTTTATTGCCCATGATTTATCAGTTGTACGTTATTTCGCTGATAGAATCGCAGTAATTCATAATGGCCGAATTGTTGAAGTGGCACCAACTGATGAACTCTTTAGATTTCCACTCCATCCATATACTCAATCATTATTACAGGCTGTGCCTATGCCGGACCCACGTATTGAAAAAGCTAAAGAGCTTGTCATCTATGATGAATCAAAACGTGATTTATCTGGGGAAAAGCCAAAACTTCGTGAAATTCGCCCAGATCATTATGTCTTCATGAATGATCGTGAAAAGGCTGAATATGAAGTTAAATTAAAAGAAATGGAAAAAGAGACGTTTATTGATTAAACGCCTCTTTTCTTTATACTTTGTCAATAATAAATTATGATTAAAGTGTGTTAAAATATTAATATCAATTAGAGGAGTTTTTTTATGGGATTAGGTAAGAAACTTAAAGATTTTATTGCACCAATCGAAGAAGAAGATGAACTTGAATTAACGGAAGAAGAATCTCGAGCTATTAGTCAATATGAAAAACCTCAGGTAGAAGGTGCAACTAAAGTAGCAGAAAATAGTAATATTGTTTTATTTGAACCTCGTACATTTGATGAAGCTGAAGAAATCGGATACCAAATCAAACAAAAAAGAGCTTGTGCTGTTAATTTACATCGTATGCCTAACGATTATCGTCAACGCATTATTGATTTCTTATCAGGGGTTGTTTATGGCGTTAATGGCTCTATTAAGATGATTGGTGATAATGTTATTCTTTGTGCTCCACGTACAATGCCTGTTAGTGGCGATATTTCTTTAACTGACGTAACTGAATAACTTGAAGATTATTTAAGCTTGTGACATAATATCTGCATAAGCTTTGATTGAGACATGCTTCCAAAAAGCGATTTGAGAGAGATAGTGGATGGTGTAAACTATTATCAAATTTTGGATAGATATCACTCATGAGCTTCTTCTACGATGAGTGGAAGACGTTACTCGCGTTAAGAGATTAAGTAATAAATAAAGGTGGAACCTCGCTTTATAGCGACCTTTGGGTTCTACCTTTTTTAATTAGAAGGAGAGAAAAATGGATTACAAAGACACACTGCGCATGCCTAAAACTGATTTTGAAATGCGTGGCAATTTAACAATTAAAGAGCCAATTATGTTGAAGAAATGGCAAGAAGATGATTTCTACAACAAAGTTATTGCTAAGAATAAAGACCATAAACCTTTTATTCTTCATGATGGTCCACCATATGCCAACAATAACCTTCATGCCGGAACTGCTATGAATCGCATTATTAAAGATTTCATTGTACGCTCTAAAAATATGGAAGGCTTTTATGCACCTTTCTTCCCAGGCTGGGATACTCATGGTTTACCTATTGAAAACGCTGTTCAGAAATTAGGTGTAGATCGTAAAGCTCTTACACCATCTGAATTCCGTAAGAAATGTGAAGAATATGCACATAAACAGATTGCTATTCAGATGGAAACAGAGAAAAGACTTGGACAGTGTGCTGACTTTGAACATCCATATATTACTTTAAAGAAAGAATTTGAAGCTCGTCAGATTTTATCTTTTGCCAAGATGGCTATGGATGGTATGATTTTCCAAGGATTGAAGCCTATTTATTGGTCACCTTATAACGAAACAGCTGTAGCTGATTCGGAAATCGTTTATTTTGATAAATCCGATGATACTATCTATGTTCGTTTTAATGTTCAAGATGGTAAAGGCATCCTAGATAACGATGATTATTTTGTTATTTGGACTACTACTCCATGGACTATTCCAAGTGACCAAGCTATTACTCTTGGCGCGGATCTTGAATATGCTGAAGTATTAACGGATAAAGGTAAACTTATCTTCTTAAAAGAAAACGTCGATACCTTATTAGCTAAATTCAATCTTGAAAATAAGGGTATTTTACGAACTTTCAAAGGAAGAGAACTTGAAAGAATTAATGTTACTCATCCTTTATATCCTAATAAGACAAGCTTAGTATGCCTTGGTAACTATGTAGAAGCAGGGGAAGGAACGGGATGCGTTCATACATCTTCTGGCCATGGTCTTGATGACTTCTATACATGCCAACGTTATGGAATTCCTGTATTTAACTCTGTTGATAATAAAGGTTGTATGACTGAAGAATGTGGAGATGAGCTTAAAGGATTATTTATCGATGATTGTTCAAAGAAAGTTATTGAATTATTAAAAGAAAACGGTTCTCTTTTAGCAATTGAGAGAATTACGCACTCTTATCCTCATGATGATCGTTTAAAGAAACCGGTTATTTTTAGAGCTACTGTTCAATGGTTTGCATCTATTGATAAGATTAAAGATCGTTTACTTGAAGCGGTTAAAAACGTTAATTGGTTAAATGAATGGGGCGAAGTACGTCTTTCTAATATGATTAAAGACCGCTCTGATTGGTGCATTTCAAGACAACGTTTATGGGGTGTACCAATTCCTATCATCTATAACGAAGATGGTTCACCAATTATTGAACAAAAAGTATTTGAACATATTGCTGAATTATTTAAAGAATATGGCTCAAATGTTTGGTTTGAAAAAGAAGCTAAAGATTTATTACCAGAAGGTTATGCTAACCCTAAATCACCAAATGGTCTCTATACCAAAGAAAAAGATATTATGGACGTATGGTTTGATTCAGGTTCTTCATGGAATGAATTAATTGCTCGTGGTTATTCTTATCCTTGCGATTTATATTTTGAAGGAAGTGACCAATATCGTGGTTGGTTCAACTCTTCATTAATTGTATCGGTTGCTAACCATGATACTGCTCCTTATAAATCGGTTCTTTCACACGGCTATGTATGTGATGCTAAAGGCGAAAAGATGTCTAAATCAATTGGTAATGTTGTTAACCCAATTGATATTATTGACAAGTATGGTGCTGATGTTTTACGTTTATGGGCTGCTAATGTAGACTATACTGCTGATATGCGTATTGGTGATGTCTTATTAAAACAGACTTCAGATCAATATCGTAAAGTACGTAATACTTTCCGTTTCATGTTAGGTAACATTGATAAAGAAGATTTTGATCCTAATAAAGATATGGTTAATTATGATGAAATGAATTCTTTTGATAAGTATTTCATGATTCGCCTTAATGAAGTAAATAAAGCTGTAAGAGAAGCTTATGGACGTTATGATTTCATTGCAGTATCTTCTTTATTAACTAACTTTATGTCTAATGAGCTTTCTGCTTATTATCTTGATTGTGCTAAAGATGTTCTTTATATTGAAAAATTAGATTCACATAAGAGAAGAAGTTGCCAGAGTGTTATTTATCACGCAACCGATACATTGGTACGTCTATGGTCACCAATTCTTTGCTTCACAGCTGATGAAGTTTGGAATCATTTCAACAATGATGAAGCTACTTCTGTTCACTATACTCACTTTATTGATGAGGCTTGTTATGCAGATGAAGAAGAAATTAAGGCTGATTTCACTCGTTTAAATGCAGTAAGAGATGATATTTTAAAAGCTCTTGAAGAAGCAAGACAGAATAAAGTAATTGGTAAACCTCTTGAAGCTAGCCTCTTATTAAAATTAAGTGCTGAAGATGAAGCTTTATTCCTAAAACACTTTAATAAAGATGTAAAGCAATGGTTACAAGTTTCTTCTCTTGCTTATGGTGAAGCTAAGCATCAATATGAATTATGCGCTGTTGATGTAACTAAGGCAGAAGGTAAGGTTTGCCCACGCTGTTGGAATATTACTTCATCTACATCAGAAGATGGGCTTTGCGAGCGCTGTGCTAAGGTTTTAGCTGAGTCAAATATTCTTTAAGTTAAAAGGTTCTAGTTATCTAGAACCTTTTATTAGCTTGTGCGTATGAAAGATATGAAATAATTGATATGATAATATTATAACAAGTAGTTTTTATAACTAATTGGTGTTAAAATATTTTTTGCTGACTACAAAATTGATTCTTAGTAAAGGAGATAATTTGTGAACTTAAAAGAATGTTATGAGAAAATGGGCGGTAATTATAATGATGTAATGTCTCGTTTACAAAATGAGCTGCTTATTACAACCATAGTTAAAAAGGTTCTTTCTGATAACAGTTACCAATTACTTCAAGAAGGAATGGAAAATAATGATGTGCGCTTAGCTTTTAAAGGAGCTCATCGTTTAAAAGGAATATGTATGAATCTTAGTTTCAAACAATTAAGTGATGATGTTTCTAAATTAACTGAAATTCTTAGAACTGGAACTTTTGAAAATACTTCTGACTTATACAAAAAAGTAAGTAATGTTTATAAAGAAAGTGTTGCAATTATTAAAGAATTAGATTAAGGAGTCTTTAGGAGATTCCTTTTTATTTGCCAATAATCATATAGAAAGGAGTTTTGTTGGCTAAGAATTTAATATTTATATTTATATTGGGAGCAATATTTGGCAGTTTCTTTAAATGCCTTAGTGATCGTTTTATCAATCATACAAAATGGTGGGTAGGTTATAGTGAATGCGAATATTGTCATCATCAATTGTCATTCCTTGATTTAATTCCTTTATTTAGTTATCTCTTTTTGAAAGGACGTTGTCGCTATTGCCATCATAAGATTAGTTTTGATTATTTTATTTCAGAATTATTATTAGCTATCTTATTTGTTTTATATGTTTTTGACAAAGATGCTTTAGATTTAAATATTATTAATCAATTATTATTCATTGCTATCTTATTTGGAATAGCTATTTGCGATATTAAAAGTTATGAGATACCAAATATCTTATTTGTGGCAATTGCTTTAAATTGGCTCTTATTTAAAGTTGTATTTGGTTTTAAAATAGATAAAATATTAATAATTATTCTAGAAACATCTATAATCCCAATTGTTCTTATAATCATTAGTTTTATTATGTCTAAATTATTAAATAAAAATGTCATAGGGGATGGCGATATTATTCTTTATTATCTATGCTCATTATATTTAAAAGGAATTATGAATCTTTTTAATCTCTTTCTTTCTTGTTTAATAGCTTTGATATATCTAATTATTAGTAAAAAGAAGAAAATACCTTTTGCACCTATGATTGCAATATCAACATATTTATTGATGTTATATGGTGAGATAATTCTAAAGTATTATTTAAGCTTATCAATCTGATAATAAATATTTTATATTGGGTTATAATATAGATATGAATAAATTAGATAAACATAGTGAGTTAAAAGAAAAAGCTTCGCCTTATATCTTTGCTGGATGTGCGATTGTTTTATTTTATTTTTTATTAGCAAATATTTCTTATATCAGTAGTACATTTAAAAGATTATTAACAATTCTCTCGCCATTTGTATGGGGATGTGGTTTTGCTTATTTGATGTGGCTAATGGCTGATTGGATGGAAAAGACATTCTTAAAGAAATTAAGTTATAAGAAAAAACGTATTTTGTCTTCATTTTTGTCTTTATTAGCATTCTTATTAGTTGTTTCATCATTTTTCTTTGTAATTATTCCACAACTCATTTCTTCTATCATGCAGATTTATACTCTTATTTCAGAAAATTCAGGAAATTTATTAGAATTTGTAGAAATGTTAGCGGATAAATTTTCTTTATCAGAAGATTTTTATGCTGATTTAAATGGCTTTGTGAATGATTTATTAGCTAATGTCCTTACTTTTGTTAAAGAAAGAGGACCGGCTATCTTCTCATCAGCGGTTGATTCAGCTAAAGGATTTATGAACATTATCATTGGCCTTGTGGTAGCTTTATATATTCTTTTAGATCGTGATCATTTAAAAGGCACTGCTTCTAATGTTTTTAGAGCATATTTAAATGAATCACAATATGATTATTTATGTCATGCATTATCTTTAACTAATAATAAGATTAGTAATTTTATATCTGGTAAACTTTGGGATTCGTTAATCATTGGTATTATTTGTTTTGTAGTAATGAATATCTTAGGTATGGAATATTCTTTACTTATTTCCTTTATTGTAGGCATTACTAACATTATTCCTTTCTTTGGACCGTTTATTGGAGCTATTCCGTCAATCTTTATCTTACTCATCGTTTCACCAATCCATGCTTTGGAATTTATGATTTGGATTTTAATCCTTCAACAAATTGATGGTAATATTATTGGACCTAAGATACTTGGAGGTTCTGTTGGTTTATCTTCGCTTTGGATTATGTTTGCGATTTTAGTAGGCGGTGGATACCTTGGTGTTCTTGGAATGGTTTTAGGTGTTCCACTTTTTGCAGCATTCTATTTCTTATTCAGAGATCATATTCATACCAAACTAAAAGAAAAAGGTCTTGAGGTTAATGAATCTAAAGACAACGAAATAATTGAATAAATTTAATATCAATAAGCATTTAAAGGGGTTATCTTTACATTAGGACTTGGTATCTACGAAGCCTTAAAGTATCTTAAGAAAGAAGATTAATGGTTATAAATAAAGCTATATCTGGATGATTCTAGTTATAGCTTTTTTCTAAGTAAAATTTTAAAAACATTAATAGATAAATAAAAGAGTGATTTCATTAAAAATCACTCTATACTAAACATTCTCTTCGTAAGGATTATCTAATACTACTGCTTCTATTCCATCAACTTCATCCATGAGATAAGCTTTAATACCATCTTGTAATGTGACATCAATCAAGCCACAACCGACGCAAGCACCATGTAGTTTAACATGCACTACGCCATCTTCAAAACAGATGTATTCTAAATCACCACCATCGTGTTGAATATAGGGACGAAGCTGTTCTAATACTTCGATAATTCTTTTTTCTTTTTCTGCTTGTTCTTTATTTTCTTCCATAACAACTCCTAAGAAAGATTATACAGTACAATTGAAGTAAATACTCCCAATATGCCTCCACCAACTACTTCTATCCATTTGTGACCTAAAATTTCTTTTAAAGGCTCATCATAGATAGGTTCATCATCTAATAGTTGATCTTCCTTTAAGTCTTTGACAAGACGCTTTGTTAATTGAATATTTTTGCCAGCATAATATCTAACATTTGCAGCATCATAAAAGACAATTAAAGAGAAGGCTAAGCATACTGCGAAAATCGTTGAATCGAATTGTTCAACAATACCAACCGAAATACTTAAAGCTGCCATTCCAGCTGTATGTGAACTTGGAAAACCACCAGATGATCGAATAAGATTCCATTCGAATTTGTTGCCTTTAAGTTTAGCGACAAAGGGCTTTGATGATTGGGCTAAAATTACCGCAATTATAAAAGACCAGAAGGGATACATTTTTCCAAGCATATTTGCCTCCGTTAAAATAGTATAGCACATTTGGAGACTCTGTTAAAAAAGGGTATAATAGCGTCATGAAACCAATTGATAAATATCATCCTGGAATGATTGTCTATGGTCAAATTTCAGGACTTAAACCTTATGGAGCTTTTGTGAATTTTGCTGATGGTTTATCAGGACTTATTCATATTAGTGAGCTTAGTAATGGTTTTGTAAGAAATATAGGTAAGATTGTTAAAGTTGATGATTATGTTTTATGTAAGGTCATTGATGTTGATGAGGAACATAATCAGCTTCGATTATCTTATAAAGCACTTAAACGTAATCGCAGAGATCATCGTTTAAAAGTTAATTTTTTGGGAATGCCTCTTAATAAAATAGGCTTTTCATCAATAGAAGCTAAAATGCCAGAATGGATTAAGGAGAAAGAAAATGCTTAAACTAAATCTAGAACATGCTAATATCGATAATCAAGAGATTTTATCCTATCAAGAAGAAGTAAATAAATGTCATAAACTTTTAAAAGAAAAGACCGGTAAAGGTAATGATTATTTAGGATGGCTTGATTGGCCAATCGATTATGATAAAGATGAAGTACAAAAAATTGTTGATTTAGCAGCTAAAATGAAAGGTAAATACGATACTGTTATTGTTTGTGGCATTGGTGGTTCTTATTTAGGTGCACGTGCTGCTATTGAAATGATTCGTGGTTTATATCCTAGTGATGGTATTGAAGTTTTATTTACCGGTAATACCATTTCCGCTAAAACTATTTCACAATTATTAAATAAGATTAAAGATAAAAATGTTGTTCTTAATGTTATATCTAAATCAGGCACAACAACCGAAACAGCTTTAGCTTTCCGTCTATTTAAAAAAGCAATGGAAGATAAATATGGTAAAGAAGCTAAAGAGCGTATTTTTGCTACTACTGATAAAAATAAAGGTACACTTAAGGAAATAGCTACTAAAGAGGGTTATACTACCTTTGTAATTCCTGATGATATTGGTGGCCGTTATTCGGTATCAACAGCAGTTGGTCTATTACCAATGGCTTTATGCGGCATTGATGTTAAGGAAGTATTAAAAGGTAGTTGTGATGCATATCATGATTATGCTTCATCAGATTTAAATACAAATGATGCATATCGTTATGGCGTTGCTCGTCGTATTTTAAATAAGCGTGGTTTAGATTCTGAAATGTATATTACATATGAGCCTCAATATAACATGATTTCAGAATGGCTTAAACAATTATTTGGTGAATCAGAAGGTAAAGAAGGTAAAGGATTATTACCTACAAGTGCTTGTTTTACAACTGATTTGCATTCTTTAGGTCAATATATCCAAGAAGGTCATTGTTGTTTCTATGAAACTATTTTACATATCTTAGATAGCGAAGAAGATATTATCTTCCCTTATGATGAAAACAATGATGATCATATGAATTATTTAGCCGACAAGAAAGTATCTTGGGTCAATGAAAAGGCCTTTGAAGGCACTTTAAAAGCTCATTCTGAAATTGGTGGTGTATCAAGTATTTTAATTGATATCGATAAGAGCGATGCTTATAACTTTGGCTATATGATTTATTTCTTCTTCTTAGCTTGTGGTATGAGTTGTTATTTATTAGATATCAATCCATTTAATCAACCTGGTGTTGAAGTATATAAGAAAAATATGTTTTCACTTTTAGGCAAGGAATAGGGCTATTTTAGCTCTATTTTTTATCATAATTATTTATTTCTAGATGTGTTAAAATGTTTAAATGTATTTTTAGGAGGTAAAGATGCTTTTAGGAAGTCCGATGTCAAAGAAACTTGATGGTTTTAAGGAATTAACCACTAATAAAGAGCTTTTAATATATAAAAGTCCTGATGAAGTGGCTATCGCTTTAACACATGGTGGAAGAGATGTTAAAGCATTAGTTAATGTTGGTGATGAAGTTAAAATTGGCGATTTAATCGCTACAAGAGAAGATTTTGTCTATGTTCCTTTCTTTTCACCTGTTTCTGGTACCGTTAAAGCAATTGAGAAAAGAGCAAGTACAAATTTAAAACCAGTAGATCATATTGTTATTAGTAATAATAAAAAAGAAGAAGTTGCCGAACTTAAAACCTTAGATCCTTTTAATGCTACAAAAGAAGAAATTATTGAATTTATAAAAGAAAAAGGGATTGTTGGTTGTGGTGGCGCTGGATTCCCAGCCTACTTTAAATACAATACTGATAAATGTGAAACGTTAATTATTAATGCAGTTGAATGTGAACCATATATAACTGCTGATGCTTATATGATTAAACATCATAGTGATGAATTATTATATGGTATTAAAATATTATTAAAAGTACTCAATCCTAAAAAATGCTTAATTGCTGTTAAAGAGAATAAAAAAGAAGTAATTGAAGTCTTAAATTATACTTTTAATGACCAAGATAAAATTGAAATCAAGCTTTTAAAAGATCGCTATCCTTTTGGTTGGGAAAGAAGTTTAGTTAGAGAATGTTTGCATAAAACTTACACACGTTTGCCAATTGAAGCTGGTGCTGTCATTGCTAATGCCACAACAATTATTAAAGTAGCTGAAGCTTTTAAAACAGGAATGCCGATTATTGATAAAGTAATAACAGTAAGTGGTGATGGTGTAAAAGATCCACATAATGTTTTATGCAAAGTTGGAACATCATTTAAAGAACTTATCGATTTATGCGGAGGCTATGCTCTTGATGAAGTTACAGTAATTGCTGGTGGTCCTATGATGGGTAATTCTCTTATTAAAGATGATGTAACCGTTACAACATCATCCAACGCTATTACCGTTTTAAAACCTAAAGAAAATAAAGAATGTGCATGTTTAAGATGTGGAAGATGTATTGAACATTGTCCTAGTGGCTTACAACCGGTAAATATCGTTAATGCTTTTAAAAGTGGCAATTTAGAATTGCTTCAGAAGCTTAATATCAACGAATGTGTTGAATGTGGTTTATGTTCTTTTGTATGCCCTAGTGGAATTGAAGTACGTGAAAATATTAGAAGAGCTAAAAAAATCTTAGCTTTAAAAACTAAAAAGTAGGTGAATATATGAAAATTAAATTTCAAATTGGTCCTTCAATGCACACTAAAGATTCAACATTAAGAATTATGACTTTATTTAGCTCTGCTTTAACGATTATCTACTTATTTGGTACTTTTAGATTTTTAAAGTATGGCTTAAATTATGTTTTACATTCTTTTGCTTTATTATTGGCGACATTATTAACTTCTTTTATATGTGAATATGTTTTTGCTTATTGCACAAAGAATAAAAAATCAGTTTTAAAGACTCAATTTCCTTTTGTGACACCTCTAATTATTGTTTTGATGTGTCCGATTGATACAAGCATTTATGCCATTATTATCGGTACTTTAATGGGCGTTTTCTTTGGGAAATTAGCGTTTGGTGGTTTTGGTCAAAATATCTTTAATCCAGCTGCTATCGGTCGAGCCATTATTCTTAACTGTTTTGCCGGAGCAGGAGTAACATCTATTATCACTAAAGCTACACCACTTCAAACTTTAGCTAGTGCTGGTTGGCTTTTAGATAAAACAAGTTTTAATCATTATTTAAATGATTTTGGTGGTTTAAAAAATCTTTGGATTGGTGATTATTTTGTGGCAATTGGTGAAACGTGCACCTTATTAATCTTCATTTTAGGTATTATTTTAGCTTTATTAGCAGTTATTGATTGGTATATCCCTTTAACTTATTTAGGTACTATTTTTATTGGAACATTTATTTTAGCTTTATTTAAAGGGTTAGGAATTAGTTATCCTTTAACGATGATAGCTAATGGTGGAGTGGCTTTTGCAGGCTTTTTTATGCTTACAGATCCTGTAACTAATCCTAATACTAGACAAGGTAAAATTGTTGCAAGTATCATTGCGGCATTTATCACAATGTTAATTCGATATTGTGCTATTTTACCTGAAGGTGCTCTATATTCTATTTTGATTGTTAATATCTTAACTCCAGCGATTGAGAAATTTTTTGAAGGTAAAAATGATCTTAATGAGAAAAGAGATTTAATGGTCATCTTAGTTTTATTTATACTTGTTGTAACATCAATTGTTTTAATGGGAAGTGGTTTAAAGGGTCATTACAACAAAGAAACTCTAGCTATTATAAAAGAGGTTAGTTTATGAAAAAGATGTTTTATATGGCCTTATTTTTAGGTTTAGTATCCTGCTTTGCAGGCTTTAGCTTGTCTTATGTTCATGATTTAACAGAAGAGATTATTAATACTAATAATCTTAATAACGAGATGAAAAACTTAACTATGATGTATCCTGATAAAGAATTTAAGAAGCTTGATTATAAGGATGATGTTGTTTTAAAGGTTTACCAAAGCGATGATTTATATATCTTCAATACTTCAACTTTTGGTTATAATAAATCGCAAGCTATTTCATTATTGATAGCCATTAAAGAACATGAAATTTTAAAGATGGTCGTTTTGGGCGAACAAGAAACTGATGGTTATGGCTCTAAATGCTTTGAAGATAGCTTTATTAATGATAATTATCTTTATAAAAATAATAGTGATGATATTAGTATTACAAGTAGCGCTTCATATACCAGCAAGGCGATTAAAGAAGCAATTGATAAAGCTTTTATGATTTATGAAGAAATGGAGGCTGAGTGATGTTTAAAAATTTAAAAAATGGTTTAATTCAAGAAAATCCGGTTTTCTCTTTATTTCTTGGCATGTGTTCTACTTTGGCCATTTCAACAAGCTTTGATAATGCGCTAGGTATGGGCATTTGTTTATTAATTGTACTCACTTTATCAAATATTATTATTTCTTTAATTCGTAAAATTACTCCTGATGAAATAAGAATTCCTGTATATATTGTTATTATCGCAACACTGGTATCAATTGTTGAGATGTTGGTGCATGCTTATACGCCATCGCTTTATATATCTTTAGGCTCTTTTTTGGGACTTCTTGTTGTTAACTGCATTATTTTAGGAAGAGCAGAAGCATTTGCCTCTAAAAATAATGTTTTTGCATCAATGATAGATGGTATTAGTATGGGTCTTGGTTATACTTTCGCTTTAATTATTATTTCTACTATTCGTGAATTTATTTCTACAGCCTCAATTACTTTTTCTAATCCTTTTAATCCTAATATTAAGATTTTTTCAATTAATCTTGAGTTTTTAAAGCCTTATACAATTTCAATTTTTAGTTCACCTTTAGGTGCTTTCTTAACTTTCGCATGTATTGCTGCTTTCTTTGCTTATTTAAAAGATAAAACAGCTATAAAGGAGAAATAATGTCACATTATATATCAATGATTATTGGTACTATCTTTGTTTCTAATATCGCATTAACTAACTTTTTAGGTTTATGCCCATTTTTTGGAGTTTCTAAAAGTTATAAAAGTGCTTTAGGAATGGGAGTGGCCATTACTTTTGTCACCTTTGGAGCATCTTTAATTACATATGCTTTATATTATTTAGTACTTGTACCATTAAATATTGAATATATGGAACTAGTATCGTTTGTATTGGTAATTGCTTCATTTGTGCAACTTGTTGAAATGATTATTAAAAAGTATTCACCATCGCTTTATAAGGGTTTAGGCATTTATTTACCGCTTATTACAACAAACTGTGCTGTTTTATATGTTACAAGAACTAATATTTCTTCAGCCTATACTTTTAAAGAAATGCTTGTTTATTCTTTTGCTACACCATTTGGCTATATGCTTGTTTTATATTTATTCTCTTTGATGCGTGAAAGATTAGAATATGCTGAAACTCCTAAATACTTTAAAGGAACACCAATTTCTTTGATTACAGCAGGTTTAATGGCAATGGCACTTGGAGGTCTTGCGGGATTATTATGATCAAAGCATTAATTTATTTAACTATTATGAGCACTATTTATCTTTTATTATTTGTTTTAAATCATCGTATGAGAGAACCAGTTAAAAATGATAATTGTCAAAGTTGCGATGTCTTAGATTGTATTAATAGAGGTGATCATCATGCTTAAAGTTATTTTAGCAATGTTTCTTTTAGGTTTTATTTTAGGTTTAATTTTATTTGTAGCTAATCAAATATTTAAAGTTGTTGAAGATAAAAGAGTAGATGAAGTTACCAAATTACTTCCAGGATATAATTGTGGCACTTGTGGTTATCCAGGGTGCAAAGGTATGGCTGAAGCTTTAGTGAATAAAGAAACTGATACTCTTACTTGTCGACCTTCAAAGCCTGAGAAAAGACAAGCGATTATCGATTATCTTGCTAATGCTGTAGGACCTGATGGCAAAACAATTAAGATTAAATCAATTTAAAAAGAAATTTAAATGTCAAGATTTTGTTTGACATAAAAGTATGCTAGTATATCTTTGTCTAACGGGTTTTATAAATTCCTACATTTAGATTTCGGGTCTTATTCATAGTAGTCACTTCATGTTGAAGGCCGTTCTTAGAATCGGAATCCTAAGGATTGACACAGATGACCCACCTGGTGACTAGCCAGGAAGTTTATGCTCGTTAGGCTTTTATTTTACATTCATAAAGCTTTGCTTTAGAATATATATTGATTAATTATTGGAAGGGGTGAAAATATGGGTTATCAATCATTATTGTATTTACTTTTAGGTATTGTAATCGGTGCTATTTTAGGTTTCTTTGCAGCTCGTTATTATTTCAATAAACAAATCAAAGAAAATCCTCCAATTACTGAAAAACAAGTACGTGCTATGTTTATGCAAATGGGACGTAAACCTTCAGAAGCACAGATGCGTGCTATTATGAAATCATTAGGTCAAAAATAAGTCCGTAAGGGCTTATTTATTTTGCTCAAAATAAAAGCCAGATTATCTGGCTTTACTTTATAAATGATACTTTGCTTTCTTTTCCTTGGATAATACGCTCAATATTAGAGTGGTGACGATATATTACAAGAATAGTTAATAATAAAATGCATAAGAAGATATTTAAATCACATACAAAATAAGAAATAATTGTAGCAGCTGTCAAGCCACACATTGATGATAATGAAACCATGCGACTTAAACCAAGAATTAATAAGAAAACAAGAATTGGATAAACAAATAAGAAAATGAAATCTTGTTCAAAGAAACAGCAAAGTCCAAGTAGATAACCAAAACCACAAGCAACACCTTTACCGCCTTTAAATTCCGCAAAGCATGGGAAACAATGACCAACTGATACTGCAATACCAGCATATGGGACTGCTTCTTTGGCGAATTTGCTACATAAGGCCATAATAATAAAGGCTTTCATGGCATCTAAGAAGATAACGAGTAATCCAATTGGTTTGCCAAGTACTCTTCCAGCGTTAGTGCCACCGGTATTACCAGAACCATATTTACGAATATCTTTATGAAAAAAGATTAAACCAATCCAAAGCCCCCAAGCAATTGAGCCAACAATATATCCAATAATAATCCACAACAATATCTTAAATAACATAATCTTTACCTCTTCTTGTAATTTTAACATACTTATTATCTGTTGTGGTTTTGATGGTATAATTAAACGGCTTAAAAGGAGATACAATGGCAGAATTAAAGGAATATAACGCAGACGCAATACAGGTTCTTGAAGGTCTTGATGCAGTAAGAAAAAGACCTGGTATGTATATTGGATCTGTAGATAGTAGAGGTCTTCACCACTTAGTATGGGAAATTGTTGATAATGCTGTTGATGAAGCTTTGAACGGCTTTGGTAATAAAATCATAATTGAACTTAATAAAGATGGCTCTTGTACAGTAACTGATTTTGGACGAGGACTGCCAGTAGATAAACATGCAAGCGGTAAATCAGCCCTTGAAGTTATTTTTACTATTCTTCATGCTGGAGGCAAGTTTGGTCAAGGTGGATATAAAAGCTCTGGTGGTTTGCATGGCGTAGGCGCATCAGTTGTAAATGCACTTAGTAAATGGGTGGAAGTTGAAGTATGCCGTGATAAAAAACGTTACCTCATGCGCTTTGAAAATGGTAAAAGAGTTAAAGGTTTAGAAATTATTGGTAATTCTAATACTAATGGTTCTAAAGTTACTTTTATGCCTGATAAAGATATCTTTTCAACAACCACTTTTAACTATTCAACTATTTGTACTAGAGCTCAAGAAGAAGCTTTCTTATTAAAGGATGTTGAACTTGAGATTATTAATCATCTAACCGATGAGAAACAATCATATTGCTATGAAGAAGGCCTTAAAACCTTTGTTGAATACTTTAATGAAGATAAAGATACTTTAAATGACATTGTAACTATTCATGGTGAAAATAATGGCATTATTGTTGATTTTGCTTTCCAATATACAGATTCATATCAAGAAAATGTCTTCTCTTTTGTAAATCTTGTAACAACTAAAGATGGTGGTACTCATGAGGTTGGATTCCGTACTGCTTTTACGAAAGCTTTTAATGATTATGCAAGAAGTAGCGGTTTATTAAAAGAGAAAGATAAGAATTTTGAAGGTAGTGATATAAGAGAAGGATTAACGGCTGTTTTATCACTTACTATTCCTGAAAATATTTTGCAATTTGAAGGGCAAACCAAAGGTAAGTTAGGTACTCCAGCTGCTAAAAGTGCTACCGAAGCAATTGTTTATGAGAATTTAATGTATTATCTTCAAGAACATCATGCGGTATCTGAATATCTTATTCGTAAGATGCAAAGAGCTGCTTATGCTAGAGAATCAGCTCGTAAAGCTCGTGATGATGCGCGTAAAGGTAAGAAGAACTCACTTAAATCAGAAAAGATTTTATCAGGTAAATTAGCCAATGCTCAATCAAGAGATTATAAACGCTTAGAATTATTTTTAGTAGAAGGTAATTCGGCTGGTGGAAGTGCTAAAAAATGTCGTGATTCGAAATATCAAGCCATCTTGCCTCTTCGTGGTAAAGTTTTAAATACTGAAAAAGCATCTATAGCTGATATTGAAAAGAATGAAGAATTAAATACTATCATTCATGCGTTAGGTGCAGGAGTTGGCAATGATTTTAATGTTGATGATATCCATTATGACAAAGTAGTTATTATGACCGATGCTGATACTGATGGAGCACATATTCAGATTTTATTGTTAACTTTCTTTTATCGCTTTATGCGTCCTTTAATTGAACAAGGACATGTTTATATTGCGATGCCACCTTTATATCGTGCTATTAAAGGCAAAGAAACAATTTATTGTTATTCAGACGAAGAATTAAATGCTTTAAGAAAAGATGGCACTAAATTGGATATTCAGCGATATAAAGGACTTGGTGAAATGGATGCTGATCAGCTTTGGGATACTACTATGGACCCAAATAAACGTACTTTCATTAGAGTTACGATTGAAGATGCAGCTCTGGCTGAGAAAAGAGTATCAGTATTAATGGGAAATAAAGCAGAATTAAGACAAACATGGATTGAAGAAAATATCGATTTTACTTTAGAAGAAGATTTTCAGGTAGAGAAACATGGCTAAGAAGAAAGAGATTATTGAAACGGTAGCTCATAATGTTGACTGGAATCTTGAAGACATTATGTCGGATCGTTTTGGACGTTATAGTAAATATATTATTCAAGAGCGTGCCTTACCAGATGCCAGAGATGGTTTAAAACCGGTACAAAGACGTATTCTTTTTGCGATGGATAAAGATGGTAATACTTATGAAAAAGCCCATCGCAAATCTGCTAAAACTGTTGGTCTTGTTATTGGTACTTATCATCCACATGGTGATACATCAGTGTATGATGCTATGGTACGTATGTCACAAGATTGGAAGGTTAATGTACCCTTAATT
>CAKUWO010000017.1 GCA_934699415.1 uncultured Erysipelotrichaceae bacterium | reverse complement strand
AAAAGAATTATTGATTATCGCATACATAATGGGGGATTTAAGAGTTTAGAAGAATTAATGGAAGTTAAAGGCATAGGACCTTCAAAATATGAAAAGATTAAAGAATATATCACTCTTTAAAATAGCTATCGCTTTACTTCTGAGCTTCTTATTACCTAATTTTTTAATCATTATCTTATTATGCCTATATCTGTTAATATCTCATAGATACAATCTATTAATCTATTTATTATTAATAATTATTTTAGCTATTAGATTTACATTTCCTTTGCTTATTCCTGTTGGAGTGATTCGAAAAATAAATAACCAAACAAATGTTTGCTTATTCTTTTATTGTAATGAAATTAATAATCATCAATATGATGAAAATGATTTAATTTATTATAAATTTAAAGAAAATGATGAACCAATAAACATTAATCAAAAGAAGAATAATATCTTTAATTCGGGTGAAATTACTCATGACTATAAAATAGTTCATATTTATAAATTATCATCTTTATTACTTAATAAGATAAAAGATAGAGAAAGTAAAACATATTTAAAAAGATTTCTTTTTCAATTAAACGATTATGATGAATTAAATGAATATGCTTTTTATTTCTGTTTTGGTTATTTAATTCTGCTTAAATATTTAATTAAAAAGAAATATTTAAAATTGGCCTCTCTATCCCTTTTATTTCAATATCTTCTATTTGGATTTAATACAACTTTATTAATCCTATTTTTAAATCTTGTCGCTCTTAATTTAGAACTAAAAGGTAAAGAAAGCTTTGCTTTTGTTCTTTTAGCTATTATATTTATTAATCCTTATTATCTATATCGAAAAAATATTATTTTGATTCTTTTATATATGTTTTTAAGCTTCTATCGAAGCGATCTTAGTTATTTATTATGGAATATGATTATTCAATCATTTTTATTCTCTTATATTGATTTTATAAGACTATTCTTTGTTAAATATCTTAAATTTATTTCCGTTCTTATATATTTATTTTCTTTAATTACTTTATTCTTTGATTTTTTAGATCCTTATTATTTAGGGTTCTTAGATAACATATTTAAATTAATATCTAAAACTAACTTTATTTTAAGAGGCCAAATAAATCTTTTATCGATTTTTATCATTATCATAGTTATCTATCTATTCAATATTAATAAAAAGTCTTTTCAATTTATATTATTTATCATTATATCTTTATTAAATTTCTTTAAACCTCTATGCAGTTTAAATTTTATCGATATTGGACAGGGTGATGCAATATATTTTGAAGACCATGCAAATCATATCAATTTCTTATTAGATACTGGCGATGCATATAATTATCACAAGCTTAAAAATTTTTTATATGGTAAAGGTGTTAAAACTATCGATTATTTAATTATTAGTCATAATGATAGTGACCATAATGGTAATGAAGATAATTTAAAGAAAGATTTTATAATAAATGAAATTATTAAAGAGCCAAAAGACATTAAAATAAATTCTTTTTATTTACAATCTTTCTATTGCAATGAATACGAAAATGATAACGCCAATTCTTTGATTTATGGTTTAAAGATAAATGATTATGCCTTTTTATTTACAGGTGATATTAATAAAGAGGTTGAAAAAGATTTTATTAATTTATATGGTCCAATTCATTTTGATGTCTTAAAAGTAGCACATCATGGTTCTTTTACTTCAACTTCTACTAATCTCTTAGACGAGATTAATCCTCAATATGCAATTATTTCAACTAATGGTAAATATAATCATCCTCATCAAGAAGTTTTAAAAAGACTCAAAGAGCGTGAAATAAATATCTTAGTTACTAATAATGAAGGTGATATAAGTTTTATTTTTTATAATCACAAGATGTTCATCAAGACAAATAAAGCTTTTATTCTTAATCCATAAAAAGGGATGTTATAATTTATGGGATGATTTATTTAATAAATGGTGATGATACATATTATATTGAATATTATGTAAATGAAATAAAGAAGCAGCACAAAGACGAAGAATTCATTGCTTTAAATGCTGAAGATAAAAACTTTAAGATTGATGATTTAATTAATACCGTGACCTCAATGTCTTTATTTTCTTCTATTAACCATATTCTTTTACGTTGTCCTTATTTTTTATATAATAGGCCTTCGATGGATGAAGAGAAGCGTATTATTTCTTTCTTTAAAGAATATAAAGGTGAAAATATAATCATCATTTATGGTGATGGTAAAGATTTTAAAACTAAATCACCAATATATAACGCTCTATCTAAAAAGAGTAAATTAATTAATTGTAAAAGAAAAAATGCTAATGAATTTATTAATTTTGCAGCAAGTTGTATTAATGAAAAAGGTCTTAAATTAAATCGTCAACAAATTGAAACAATAGCTAATCGATGTCATCAAGATAGTGCATATTTGTTAAATACCATTGATAAATTAGCGCTATATCCTTCTAAGATTGATAAAAATGTCATTGATATACTATGTCCAAAAGAAGTTGACTATACTGTTTTTCAACTTGTTGAAGCCATTGGTGAAAAGAACATCTTTAAAGCAATCACTATCTTTAAAGAATATGCTTCCGTTAATGATAATCATTTAGGCTTATTAAGCTTATTAGGCACTCAATTTCGTTTCTATTACTCTTTATCAATTCATCGTAAATATAGTTCTTCTTATCATGAAATAGCCTCAAAAATGGATGTAAATGAATATCGCGTTAAGATGAGTGAGAGAATTCTTAATAATTTCTCATCAAATGACTTGTTAAAGATTTTATATGATTTATCAGAAATCGATTTAAAAGCTAAATCAGACTCTAGTATTACTCTACAAGAAAGAATTGAACTATTTATACTTAAAAATGCAAGGTAAATTATGAAATCAATTAAAGATATATATCGTTATGGTTTTGGACCATCTAGTTCACACACTATTGCTCCTTATAGAGCGGCTAATTTATATCGTCAACAATATGGCGATGCCGATTGTTATGAAGTTATTTTTAGAGGCTCTTTAGCTTTAACTGGTAAAGGTCATCATTCGGATTCAATTGTTGAAGAAGCCTTAAAGCCAGCTAAAACGAGCTTTATTTTTGATTGTGAAAAATTAGAAAATGAAATGCTTATTACTGGCATTAAAGATAATATCAGCTATCCCACTTGGCATATCTTATCTCTTGGTGGAGGAAGTATTAGAATTAAAGAATTTGATAGTGGTGATGAAATAGATATTTATAAAGAGAATTCTTTTAAAGAAATAATTCAAGTATTAGAAGAAAAGAAACAGTCTTTATTAGCTTATATCTATAACTATGAGCCTGATCTAAAAGATTATTTATTAATCAGAATTGATGAAATGATTGCTTGTGTTAAACGTGGTATTACAAGCGAAGGTTTATTGTGCAAACCACTTAATTATTACCGTTGCGCTAAAAATTTATATGAAAATAGTGAAGATAAAAATGATTATTTAGTTGCTTATGCTTATGCAGCTGGTGAAGAAAATGCAGCTGGTGGCAAAATGGTAACAGCTCCAACTTTAGGTTCTGCTGGTATTGTGGCATCTCTTGTTTATTATATGATTAATGACTTAAATAAAGATAAGGAACAAATTGCCGATGCTTTAGCGATAGGTGGTTTATTTGGTAATTTAATCAAAGAAAACGCTTCAATAGCTGGATCTATTGGTGGATGCCAAGCTGAAGTAGGCACAGCTTGTGCAATGGCTTCAGCAATGATTGCTTATCTTAATAATAAAGACTTATTAACAATCGAAAGAGCTGCTGAAATAGCTATTGAACATCATTTAGGTTTAACTTGCGATCCTGTTAAGGGTTATGTCATTATTCCTTGCATTGAAAGAAATGGTGCTGCAATTTTAAGAGCTTTTGATGCTTATCGATTAGCTAATTCATTATCTAAAGTTGGAAAATCTTCTTTAGTTAGTTTTGATATGGCTGTAATGTCTATGAATTATACTGGTAAAAAAATACCAATTGAATTAAAAGAAACAAGTCTTGGAGGCTTGGCTTTGGAGTTTGAGAATGAAAAGAATTGAATTACTTGCGCCTGCAGGCTCTTTTGAGGCTTTAAAAGCAGCTATTAGCAATGGTGCTGATGCAGTATATCTTGGTGGTAAAAATTTTGGTGCTAGAGCATATGCAACCAATTTTAATCATGAAGAGATGATTGAAGCTATCAATTTTGCTCATCTATATGGTGTTAAAGTTTATGTAACAATGAATACTCTTTTAAATGATTTAGAATTAGCTGCAGCATTAAAAGAGGTTGCTTTTTATTTAGAAATTGGTGTTGATGCTTTAATTATTCAAGACTTAGGTCTATATTATGAAATTAAGAAACAATATCCTCTAATGGAAATTCATTGCAGTACACAAATGCACATTCATAATGTTGAAGGGGTAAAGACTGCTAAAGCTTTAGGATTTAAAAGGGTAGTTGTCGCAAGAGAAAGCAAATTAGAAGATATAAAAGAAATGTGTCAACAAGGAATTGAAATCGAAACCTTTGTCCACGGTGCTTTATGTATTTCGTATAGTGGCCAATGTTTATTCTCATCATCATTATTTAATCGAAGTGGTAATAAAGGTATTTGTGCTCAATGTTGCCGTTTACCTTATAAACTATTTGATTTAGATAGTAATGAATATATTGATACTAATGATTATTTATTATCATCACATGATATGATGCTTATAAATAATATTCCTGAACTTATTGAAGCTGGTGTATCTTCTTTAAAAATTGAAGGAAGAATGAAAAAACCAGCTTATGTTGGATATATTACAAGAATGTATCGTAAAGCTATTAATGCTTATTATAGTGGTAAAGACTTTAATTTAAGTGAAAAAGAATTAGAGAATATTAAAGTTCTTTTTAATCGAGGCTTTACAAACGATTATCTATTTGATGCTGAAGCTAAAGATATTTATGCTAGTGATAAACCTAATCATCGTGGAATAACAATTGGTAAAGTTATTGCTGTTAAGAATTCAAAAGCATATGTAAAACTTGAGAAAGATTTAGCGCAATTTGATGGTATTAGATTTAATAATAATGATAATGATGGCTTTATCGTTAATCGATTATATGAAACTAATGGTCGTTTAACATCTTTTGTTAGAGCTGGAGATACTGCTGTTTTAGATATTAATTCTTTCATTACAAGAGGCACTTTGGTATATAAAACAAGTGATTTTCATTTAGAAAAAGAAATTATTGAAAATCTTACATATCCACGTTTAAATTTAGATATTGATTTTGTTGCCCATGTCAAAGAAGAAATTAGCTTATCTTGTAAATGTGATGGTAAAGAAGTAAGTGTTAAAGGAACAATAGTTGAAGAAGCTAAAACTAGTGCCATAAAGAAAGAAGATGTCTTAAAAGCTATAGATCATTTAAAAGATACACCATATCGTTTGATTAACTTTAATTGTGATTTAGATGATAATTGTTTCATTTCTTTAAAAGAAATTAAAGAATTAAGAAGAAGTTTAATTAATAAGCTCAATCAAGAAAGATTAGTTAAAGAAAGAGAAGAAATAAAGCCTAGTTATCAAATTAAGAAAACAAAAGCTATCAATCTTCCAATTATTGAAACCAATCAAATAATGGAAAATGTCATTACCATTAGTGAACAGGGTAATGATTACTTATTGTATCCTGTCATTAATCCTTCAAATATTTACCCAGAGAAAGATAAGATTGTCGTAAGTGAGCTCGGTGCTTTATTAAAAGAAGTACCGCATAAAATTGCTTATTATACATTAAATGCCAATAATTCTTCTGCTGTTGAATTATTATATAATTTAGGGTTTGAAGCTGTAATTATATCAAGCGAATTGCGTGATAAAGAAAGAGATATCTTGGCTAATGCTTTAAAAGATAAAGACTTAAAAGCACATTATATGGCTTATGGTAAAAGAGATTTAATGAATCTTAGATTATCACCAATTGATGCTATCGATGGAATAGATAAAAATCATCATTATGCTTTAAGTTTTAAAGAGCATCTTTATCCAATTGTCAAACGTAATAATCGCACATGTTTAGTAGAAGATATCCCGATAAAAGAAGAAGATAATCAACTCTATCGTTTCGAAAAATATGATTAAAACAACTATGTTATAATTATAAATACGCTGTATGTAAGGAGGAGTCCATGTTCCTTAAAAGAATTGAGTTACAAGGATTTAAATCATTTGCTGATAAGCAAGTAATAGAATTTGATAAACCTATGACTGGCATTGTCGGTCCTAATGGTTGTGGTAAAAGTAATATCAGCGATGCAATACGCTGGGTTTTAGGCGAACAAAGTGTCAAGTCTTTACGTGGCGATAAAATGAGCGATGTTATCTTTGCAGGAGCAGAGAATCGAAGAGCTTTAAATATGGCTTCGGTAACTTTAGTTATTGATAATAGCTCGCATTATTTAAATTCTCAATGTGATGAAATTGAAATTACACGCCGTATTTATAGTACTGATCAAGAAGCTGAATATTTAATCAATCATAAAAATGTTCGTTTGAAAGATGTTTTAGATCTAATTTTAGATAGTGGTCTTGGCAAAGATTCACTTTCAATGATTTCACAGGGCAATATTTCATCATTTGCAGAAGCAAAACCATATGAAAGAAGAGCAATATTTGAAGAAGCAGCTGGTGTTGCTAAATATAAAAAGAAAAAAGCAGAATCTTTAGCTCGTCTTGAACGTACTAAAGATAATTTAGATCGCACTTTTGATATTTTAAATGAACTTGAAAAACAAATTAATCCTCTTAAAAGAGCAGCAAATAAAGCTTTAATTTTCCGTGATAAAAAAGCACGTTTAGAAGAAATAGAAATTGCTTATCTTGTTAAAACAATTAATGATTTAAAACAAGAAAAAGAACAATTGGAAAAAGATCGCTTCTTGGTTGAATCAGATATTGCTGTAACTAAAACATCAATTTCTGTTACTGAAAATCAAAATGCTGATTTAAAGACTAAACAACGTACTTTAGATGATGAAATTAACGCTTTGCAAGAAAAACTTGTTAAAGTTATTGAAAAGATTCATATCTTAGAAAAAAGACAAAGTGAGATTGAATCAAAAAGACAATATTTATTAAAGCAGGGTAATTCTAAACAAAAAGCGCAACAAATGCTTTCGCTTTTATATGATGCTCGTAAAGAATATGAAGATCGTGAAAAACGTTTAAATGAAACTAAAACTGAAATTAATCTTTTAAATACGAAATTAGAAGAAAATATTAATTTATTATTAGATGCTAATGATAAAAGAAATGAAAGAAATGCTGTCTATCAAAGACTTTCCAATCGTTTAAATACCTTAGATGCCTTATTAAAGGATCCTTTTTCTAATGCTCAAATTGGTGTTAAAACCGTCATGAATAATCGTTATTCATTAAATGGTATTGTAGGTGTTGTAGGGCAGGAATTGCATGCAAAAGAAGGCTATGGAGAAGCTATATCAGCAGCTTTAGCGGGCTCAATCTATCATATCGTAACAAAAGATGAAGCAAGTGCTCGTAAAGCCATTGATTTCTTAAGACAGAATATGTCTGGTAGAGCTACTTTCTTACCTTTAACAGTTTTAAAAACAAGATATATCCAAGAGGAACATCAGATTATCGCCGATAACTTTGAAGGTTATTTAGGTACTTGTGATCTCTTTGTTGAATGCGATAAAGAATTTAAGAAAGTAAATGAATCACTTTTAGCCAATGTTTTATTATGCAAAGATTTAAAAACTGCTAATGAATTAGCTACTCTTTTAAAATATTCCTATAATATCGTTACTCTTGATGGTGATATTGTTCATCGTGGTGGTACGATGACCGGTGGTCGTTATAAGAATTCAACCTCTTTAATCACTGCACAAAGCGAATATAATCGTATTAAAAATGAATTGATATCAGTTGAAGCACAGCTTGAATTAGCTAAAAGAGAAGCTAATTCTTTAAATATTGCTAAAGATGATCTTGAACATACTATTACGGATAAACGTATTTTAAGTGCTCAACTTGAAACATTAAGAGATACTAAATTAGCAAAATACGAAAAGCTTAAATCTGAATATGAGGCTTTAGAAATAACAAGTGAAGAAGGGGAAATTGATACCTCATTAATTGATGAGCTTAATTCTTTCTATAAAGAAAAAGATGATATTACACCTGTTTTAACTTCTAAACGTAGTGAAAAGAATCAGCTTAATGACTTAATTGAGCGTAATGATCAACAAATTAGATTAAAACGTAAACAATATGATCTTAAAAATGATGAATTAATTAGCTTATCGTCTAATGCCGCTACATTAACTGCTAAATTAGAAGAAGCTTTGAACCGTCTTTCGTCTGAATATCAATTAACTTATGAATATGCTAAAGATAATTTAGCACAAGATATTAAAGAAACAAGTGAAGATGAAATTAGAGAATTAAGAGATACTATTAAGAATCTTGGCAATATTAATATGTCAGCACCTGAAGAATATGCTGAGCTTAAAGAACGTTATGATTATATGGAACATAATTATAACGATTTAATCGCTAGCCGTGATAAACTTTTGAAAGCCATTGATGAAATGGATGAAACAATGAAAACAAAGTTTAAAGAGACCTTTGATGAAATTAATAAAGCTCTTCCTGAAACTTTTACTGCTTTATTCGGTGTTGGCAAAGCACGCTTAATTCTTGAAGATCCTAATGATTTATTAAATTCTGGAATCGATGTCGATGTTCAACCGCCAGGAAAAGCTGTTAAATCAATTAAATTATTCTCTGGTGGTGAGAAAACATTAATTGCAATCTGTGTCCTATTTACAATTATGAAAGTAAGAAAAGTTCCTCTTATCTTATTTGATGAAGTTGAAGCAGCACTTGATGAGGTTAATGTCGAAAGATTTGCGAAATATATTAAGAAATTCTCTACACAAAGCCAATTCATTATCATTACCCATCGTCCAGGTACTATGGAAGAATGTGATGTCTTATATGGCGTTACGATGCAGAAAAGAGGGGTATCACAGATGATGAAAGTCAGACTTACAGATGCCTATAATTATTCAGATAAGGAGGGGAACTATGGGGTTTCTTGATTCATTAAAAAACTTTTTTACCGGTGAAGATAATAAAGAATATTTAAGTGGTTTTTCTAAAACAAATGCTAATTTAGGAACTAAGTTACGTTATATATCCAAAGACGGCCTAGTTGATAGTGATGAATTTATGGAAAACTTAATGGTTACCTTGATTGATGCAGATTTAGGTTATCACACTTCTGAAAAAGTATGTTCAAAATTTTTAAAGAAAGCCGGACATAAAAAATTAAATAGTGATGAAGTAATGGACTTAATTGTCGAAACTTTAAAAGAAGTTTACGAAACAAAAGAAGATAGTCCAATTATAGAAAATAAAGATGGTATTACGATCACTATGCTTGTAGGGGTTAATGGTAGTGGCAAGACCACAACATGTGCTAAATTAGCCTCATATTATCGTAATCAAGGAAAGAAAGTAGCTCTTGTAGCTGCTGATACTTTTAGAGCTGGTGCTGTAGATCAATTAGCTTCTTGGGGTTCTAAGTTAGGTTTTGTTGTAATCAAAGGCGAACCAAATGAAGATCCAAGTTCGGTTATTGTTAAAGGATGTCGTTATGCTAAAGAAAATGGTATTGATTATCTTTTAATCGATACAGCTGGACGCCTACAAAATAAAAAGAATCTGATGCAAGAATTAGCTAAGATGAAAAAAGTCATTGGTAAAGAAATTGAAGGTGGTCCGCATAATACTTGGCTTGTCATCGATGCTAATACTGGACAAAATGGTTTATCGCAAGCGACAACTTTTAATGAAATAACAAGCCTTAGTGGCATTATCTTAACTAAGATGGATGGTACTGCAAAAGGTGGGATAGTAATTGGAATTAAGGACCATTTAGGATTACCTGTACGTTTTTTAACTTTTGGTGAAACCGAAAACGATTTAAAAGCTTTTGATTTAAATCTTTACTTATATTCTGTTTTAGGGGATTTAAGTAATGAACGCTAATTTAATATATGCTAATGAATTGCTTGATTGTTATGAAGAATTATTTAATAAGAATCAAAAAGGTATTTTAAATGATTATTTTCGTAATGATTATTCAATGCAAGAAATAGCTGAAAATCATAACATTTCTAAACAAGCAGTATCAATTCAAATTAATCGTTGTCTTAAACAATTAGAAAAATATGAAGATATCTTTAAAATTGTCCAAAAAGATAAAGAAATTGATACTTTAATAGATGAAATGTTAAAAAGCAATAATGAAAACATTATCGCTTATGCTTCTAAACTTAAACTTATTAAGGAGAAATAAATGAGTAAAGTCCTTTCTGTTAATGCTGGAAGCTCTTCTTTAAAATTTCAATTATTTGATATGCCAACTGAGACAGTATTGTGCCAAGGCCATGCTGAAAGGATTGGTTTAGCCAATAGTTTCTTTACTTTACGTTTAAATGGTAATAAGAATCATCAAGAGATGATTATTAATAATCATTTTGAAGCTGTTAAAATTGTTATTAAAGCTTTATATGATTCAAATATTATTAGCTCATTAGATGAGATAAAAGGCATCGGTCACCGCATTGTGCAGGGTGGCTATTATTTCTCTTCGCCTGTAATTGTTGATGATGACGTACTTGAAAAGGTTGATGAATTAGCAATATTAGCACCACTTCACAATCCTGCTCATATTGTATGTTATAAGGCTTTTAAAGAAATTTTACCAAATGCTACAAATGTTTTTGTTTTTGATACTGCTTTCCATCAAACAATTAAAGAAGATAATTATACTTTCCCATTACCTTATAAATGGAGAGATGAATATAAATTACGTAAATATGGAGCTCATGGTATAAGCCATGAATATCTTGCTTTACGTTATGGTGAAATTAGCCATAAAGATATAAAAAAATTAAATATTATTACTGCTCATCTTGGAAATGGCGCTAGTATTTCAGCCATTAAAAATGGTGAATGCATTGCTACATCAATGGGCTTAACTCCTCTTGGTGGTCTTATGATGGGTACAAGATGTGGTGATTTAGATCCTTCAGCCATTTTATATATGATGGATAAGCTTAGTTTAAAACCAAATGAAATGAGTTATATTTTAAATAAAGAATCTGGTTTTTATGGCATTTCTGAAATATCAAGTGATGCAAGAGACGTTGATAAAGCGATTCTTAAAGGTAATAGACAAGCTAAACTATCAAGAGATATGTTTATTAATCATATTATTGAAATGATTGGCAGTTATTATATGAAATTAGGACATGTTGATGCATTGATTATTGCTGGTGGGATTGGTGAAAATAATAAAGATTGTCGTAAAGATATCTTAAAAGGATTAGAAGAGGGGATGGGTCTTTTAATTAATTATGATATTAATGATAAGACTCATGGAAATGAAGCTAAATTATCTTTAGATTCTTCTAAAACAGATATTTATGTAATTCCAACTAAAGAAGAATTAGCAATCGCAAGAGCTACATATAAATTATTGAGGTAATAAGATGAATTGTGAATATATTGAGTTATTGAATAAGATTAAAGAATATGACAAAATCACACTCTTTAGGCATACTCATCCAGATGGTGATGCTGCAGGGTCTCAACTTGGTACTAAAGAATGGCTAAAATATAACTTTCCTAATAAAGAAGTAAAAGCTTTGGGTAAAGAATATTTTTCCATTTATCCATATGTTGATGAAGCGAGTGATGAATTTATCAAAGAATCATTAGCAATCGTCTTTGATACATCTAATGCTGCAAGAGTTGATGATGAACGTTTTAAATTAGCTAAAGAAATCTTCCGTATAGATCATCATCCATATGTCGAAACATTTGAAAATTATGTTATCGATGAAGAAAATAGAGCTTCAGCTAGTGAGTTAATTGCTGATATTTTAATGTCTAAAGGTTATGAAGCATATACTATGCCTAAACGAGCTAGTGAATTATTTTATTCTGGAATGCTTACAGATACCTTAAATTTTAAAACTACAAATTGTACTTCTAGAACGTTATATGTTGCTGCAAAATTAGTCGATACTGGTATAGAGATGACCGATATTTCAATGCGCATGTTTGACCAGAGTGAAGCTGATTTCGCAACTAGAAGCAAGCTTAGAAATCATTATAAATATAAAGATGGTTTATGTTTTATTAAATTAAATAAAAAAACTTTAGAAAAACTTGGGATTAGTTCTAATAAAGCTAAAACAATGATAGATGAGTTTGGTTCAGTTAAAAGCTTTAAAATATGGGCTATTTTAGCTTATAATAACGAAACAGGCTTATATGATGGTTCTTTAAGATCTAAAAAAGGATATACCGTTAATGAGATAGCTACCCATTTTAATGGTGGGGGACATATCAATGCTGCAGGTATTAAAGGACTAAGTGAAAAAGATGTTAAACAATTAAAGAAAGAATTGCAACAGGAAATAGAAAGTAAAGGATAAAATATGGTAATTGATTTAAATAAGAAAGCTTTAACAGATATCGTATCTGATAAGACTGGTTTAACTAAAAAAGCAGCTATCGATGCTGTTGATGCAGTATTTGAAACAATAACAGAAACATTACACAAAGGTGGTAAAGTAGATATCTATGGCTTTGGTAAATTTGAAGTTAAAAATAGAGCTGCTCGAAATGGTGTTAATCCAATTACAAAAGAAAAGATGTATATTAATGAAGTAAAGATTCCTTCATTTAAAGCATCTAAAAACTTAAAAGATTCTGTCAAATAATTTCAATTTCAAACTCGAGAGTAAATATAATATTTAAAAATGTCTTCTTTTTTATATTTTATTATAACTCGAAACTAAATAAAAATTTTTAATGGTTCAAAATTTTGAATAAGAAACTCGTAAGTAAACAGAAAAAAGTATTAAAAATAAGAGGTTGGTTTTCTAGAATTGTTACTAGTATTAGCCTCTTTTCTTTTAGGTCTCTCTTCACAAAATGTAGTTGAAAAAATATGATGTGATGATGAAACAACAGAAATTAATGATGCGATTGAAGAATCAACTACAATCGATCCTATAGATAATGATTCAGTGGAAACAACTAACGAAACCACTGTGTAGCCACTAAATCTAATTCAAACTTAGAAACAGGGTGATTAAATTTGCTATTTTCTTTTGATCATCCATATCTATCAACAAAAATAATGTGGAAAGTGAGAAATTTTGGGAATAGTTACCTTTATCTATAAGCTGCTATAAGGATGAAGGAAAACGATTCTGAATACATTAGAAATAATTTTAGAAGCATTAATGGATAAAGGATATACGGAAGACGAGGCAGTAGATTTGTTGAGACAGTTTCCTGAGGAACAAAAACTTTTGGACGATACAAGAGGCATGTTAAGTAATCTTTATGCATGATTGGCATGATAAATTTAGTAAAATATAAGTTATAAAGTAAAACTGATAAAGGAGACGCTGTTGTGGCAAGCATTGAAGAAAAAGTAGAAGAATATTACAAAAGAAAACTTGATGTTTTGGGGATTAAACATTTTGCAAAAAATGAGACTATAAATAAGAGCATTTTAAAAAGCTTAACACAAGCTGAGTCGAAAAGCGGCGGTAATGGTAAAAACTATCCAGATATTCAATTATTATTAGAAGATAATTATAGTCGTGTAATTCCTGTGATGATTGAAGCGAAGGGCACAAAAGGATGTTTAGAAAAACTTGATAAAAACGACGAAATTATTGGTGTAACCTTATATGAAAAAGATCAAGTTAAGAAAGATGGCACAATCACTCATAAAAAGGGGGATAAAAATTACAGTGCAATAGCAAAATATGCTGTAAACGGAGCTTTGCACTATGCCAAAGCTATTTTGGATTATAGCGACTATGAAGAAGTAATTGCTGTAGGTATTAACGCATTTGAAACTGACTACAATGGTAATGTTATTAATCCAGAATGTAAAGCTTACTATATATCCAAAAAGAATAAATGCATTCCTAAATTAATTGTAGAAGTTACGCCTGATGATTGGTCTTTATTTGCAGAAAGCAATATCAATAGCCTTTATAAAAAATTAGATAAATTATCTTTATCTCAAGCAGAAACGGAAAAAAGAGCCCAAATTTTAGCTAAAGATTTAGAAAAAGCGGTCATGGATATCCATCAAAAGATATATGAAAATAGTTCTTTTAAAACAGCACTGCTTACAAATGATAAATTGTATCTTTTTTCTGGTTTAATAATGGCTTCTATGCCTATAGAAGGAACAGCAGATTTAACAGTATCTGATTTTAAGAGCAATAACAACGAAAATGATAATGACGGTTTGTTAATTTTAAACAGAATTAAAAATTTCTTAACAAGCAAAAATAGTGAAGTAAAGAAAATTGAATTAATCGCAAATATACTTAGCCCCGTTTTCAATAAACAAGTTCTTTGGAAACCAAATAATGGGGAAAGCATACTAAAAGATCTCTTTAAAGATGTTCAAGAAACCGTTATTCCTCATTTATCTAGCGATTGGCATCTAGATTTTACTGGGATAATTTTAAATAAATTGTCAGATTGGGTTCAAATCGATAATGATAAGGAAAATGATGTTGTGCTTACTCCTAGATACATCACAAATTTTATGGCTAAAATGGCTAGAACAAACATGAATAGTTTTGTTTGGGATAGTGCAATGGGAAGTGGTGGTTTCTTATGTTCCGCAATGCAGATTATGATTCAAGATGCAGAAAATAATATTATAGATAAAGACGAAAGAGAAAAACGAATCAATAAGATTAAACACGAACAATTATTGGGTATTGAAATTTTAAACAACATTTATGTGTTAGCGGTACTTAATATGATCATAATGGGTGATGGTTCTTCACAAATTATCAACACTGATGCCCATACATATAATTTAGACACAACAAAATTTCCACCAAATGTTTATTTGTTAAATCCTCCATATAGTGCTCCGGGGAAAGGCTTTAATTTTGTTGAAGAAGCTTTAGAAAAAATGACTACCGGATATGCATGTATCTTGATCCAAGATAGTGCAGGAAATGGACAAGGATTGCCGTATACAAGGCGAATATTAGAACGAAATACACTTGAAGCTAGTATTAAAATGCCAACTGGACTTTTTGGAAATAAAGCAAGTGTAAGCGTGTATATTTTTCTCTTCAAAGTCCATAGACCACATGAGGAAGATGATGTTGTGACGTTCATTGATTTTTCAGAAGATGGATATAGCAGACAGAACCGTAAGAAATCAACGCTGGATGTGAACTTGAGAAATACAGACCATGCCGAAGAACGATATGATGAGGTACTGGCTCATGTGTTAGGAAAAAAACCGAAGACTCAGTATTATACAGAAAGTAACGGTAAGATAATCAAAGACTGTATTACATTGAAGGGTGACGATTGGCTCTTTACTCAGCATCAGGTAATAGATACGATGCCAACGGAAGAAGACTTTAAGAGGACTGTGGCAAATTATTTGTCATTCAAAATCAGTCAGTTAATGAAAGGCGTTGTGTAAGGATATGCAGAAATTTAAACATTTTGTTCTTGGCACTTTGTTTGATATTCATCCGACAAATGCGTATAAAATTACGAATAAAGATTTGTATACTGTTACTGGTAATACACCTGTATTGTCCAATTCTTCTACAAACAATGGTATTGGTGGATATTGTGGATTGGAACCTACTGAATCTGGAAATATGATTACATTTTCAGATACAACAACTGGTGCAGATACGATGTTTTATCAGCCAGACCCTTTCATTGGGTATCCACATGTGCAAGGGATGTATGCAAAAGGAAATCACAAGTGGTGTGAAAAAGAATGTTTATATCTTATCTCTGTAGTTAGACGTGCAGCAGGTAAAGGTTGGAGCTATTCTAATAAATTTACAAGAAAATTTGTGTCTGAATTAAAAGTACTTCTTCCTGTCAAAGATAATTTATTATTGGATGTAGAACTGATGTCTAGAATTATCGGGGGGGTATTAATATGAGTAATATTGATACTTCTTCTTGGAAGAAATTTAGTTTGGATGAATTGTTTGAAAAAATTAAGACAGAAAAAATTTCTGGAAAAGCAAACGACTTTCCAACTTGCAGGACTGGTGATTATACAATTCCATTGTTGACTGCAGGCGTTGATAATCAGGGGTTCGCAAGGTATGCAAAGAAAAATCAATGTCCGACTATTTTGAAAAACGTAATTAGCATTTCTGCTAATGGTGCAAATACAGGTGTTACATTTTATCAAAAGGATGAATTTGCTGTTTTACAGGATGCATATGCTATTAAATTGAAAGATATGGAAATTCCGAATGAACAGGTTGGTTTGTTTCTGGCATCGTGTATCAGTAGAATCTTACATGGCAATTTTAGCTGGACTTATAAGGCTGGATGGGAACGTATTAAAGGCATGTCAATCAAACTTCCAGTAAAAAAGTCAACAGAAATCGATTGGGAGTATATGCAGGAACGTATTACCGAGCTGGAGCAGGAACGTATTACCGAGCTGGAGCAGTATTTAATTGCAACAGGGTTAAATGATTATGAATTGACAGACGAAGATAAAGAAGTTTTAGAGATGTTCGGAAAGATAGTATAAAGATATGAAATGGAAAATTACAAAACTGGGGATATGTTGATATGTTAGATTTTAACAGTTCCAATGGTATTTTTCATGCTTGTAATTTGAGCGTTGAAGATAATAAAGAAGATAATAAAACCGAGTTGAATCATCCTTATGTTGTTCGTACATTACAGAATAACGGTATTCGTGGTTATATTTCAGAAGACGAAAATAAACTTAATCCTGCAAATGCAATCTCTTTTGCTCATGATAAAGCGCAGATGTTTTATCAGTCTGAACCTTATTTTACAGAAAATAGGGTGAAAATATTATCTGTAAAAGGACAAGCTTTGACTGAAAACATTGTAATATTTTTGATTACTTGTATGAATAAAGCATTTAGCAATTTTGCTTGGAGTTCATCTTATGACACGAAGATGTTACAGAATATTATGTTTTCACTTCCTGAAAAGACAAAATATATTTCAAACTTTAATTTGATGTCTGAAATTATCGGAGGGTTATTGATATGAGTAATATTGACATTTCCTATTGGAAGGAATTTTTGATAACTGATTTGTTTGAACTTTGTCCTGTGAAATCAAAATTAACAAAATTAGATTTGTGTAATACAGGAGTGGTTCCGGTGTATTCATCAGAAACATCAAATAATGGCATTAATGGTTATACAGATGTTATAGCACAATTTATTGTTGATGAAAAAACGCCTTTGTATTTGGTGTTTGGTGACCATACCCGTTCCATGAATATTGCTGATGAAAGTTTTTGCGTAATGGATAATGTTAAGGTTTTGAAACCTAAATACAGCGTATCTGTGGAAGCGTTGCTTTATATTTCAACGGTTTGGAAAAAAGCTATTCCTGATTTGGGCTATGCAAGACATTGGAGTGTAGCCAAAGATTTGTCAATTAAACTTCCAGTAAAAGAGTCTGAAAGAATTGACTGGATTTACATGGAAAAATACATCCGTGTAATAGAAAAAATCGTAATAAAAGATGTTGTCGATTACAAAGACAGCATCATTATAAAGACAAAAGAGATTGTAGCATAGAAAAGGAGAACGTGTATTATAGCAAATAAGGAATACAAGAACCTGAACTGTAAGATTGATAAGTCGATATCAGATAAACTGGAAAAATTCATTGCTGATACTAAACTTTCCAAGATTGTATTGCATTGAAGGATAACGATTGAGAACAACAATCTTAATCTTAACGCTGACATTCAAGCGAAGCTACAACAAGCTGAGATTCAAAAACAAATAATCTGTGAAAAAAATAAGAGGAAGCTGTTAAAATGGCTGAGCTTGAAAAATACATTGTTAATACAATCTTAATCTTTGAATCTAATAGAGATCCAGAAATAATAAAAGGTTGTTTGAAACGAGCTTTATCTAACAACAAAGCTAAGGTTGATAACACCAAAGAAGAAATATTACAAATGGTTCTAAAAGAACTTAAAAAGAAAAATACCATTAAACAAGAGCAAAGTTTAAAACAAGTTCCAAAGACGATTTAAAAATTATATGGGTGTCATTTGACACCTTTTATTATGTCTTCTGTTTAGTTTCGAGTTGTAATTAGTAGTGAAGCTTAAATTCTACAGTTTAGTTTCGAGTTGTAAAAAGACACATCTAATAAGCAGAATCTTTTTATTTATATTTCTATTTCGCATAATGTATATACTACAAGTTTATGTATACACATTAATTTATGAAATATCTTATTATCGGTGTTGAATCTAAAAAGGGTACTTATCAAAATATTTCTTATGATAATACTGTTTTACATACCATTTCTGATTTAGAATCTTCTAAAGGATTTGGTAAAGCTTGCTATACAGTTAGTTTAAAAACTTCTATTTTAGATAATTATTTAAAATCTCAAGGTATTAAAGCATCTGACTTAGTATCATCTAAATATTATTTAACTAACGTGCTTTATGATAAATATCGTAAAGTTGCATTTATTGAATTTGAAAAATGAAAATAAAATTTAATGAAAATCTTATTTCTATTCTTAATTTTATAGATAATAATTCACATTCTATATCTTTTAGAGAGATGTTACAGTGGTGCATCGATATGGAATGTTATGAAGATTATTATAAACATTATCATATTATTAAGCCTATTTTAGATGAGCATAATAAAAAATGTTCTAATGATTTATTTAATTAATTGAAAGGGGAGGAGTGCATGAATTTACTTAATCTTGCTATTGTTGTTAATCTCGTATCTTCTTTATGTACTCCTACCCGTTCTCTTTTATCATCTTCTAAAACTACCTGTCGTTTAGATGAGGATAATAATATTAGGTGTGGTGATGTTCTTTATAATTATGGATCTGAGGCTTATTGGAATTTTATTCTTTTAAATAATGGTATGACTAATTCTTATAATGCTTTTAATAATGGTCTTATTGATAATAAATTACGTGAACTTTTAGGATCTTACTTTTCTATGAAAAATGATAGCGATAGATGGACAGGTGCCTTATCTTGTTCTTTTAAGGATATTGATATTCTTGACAAAGACGGTAATTTAACTAATCGTTGTAATGATTATAAAGTCAAAAAGCAGAATATTGAAGTCTATGCTAGTAGTTTGCTAAAAAATGGTGGTAATAGAAATTATTATGATGGGAACGGTGATAATCCTATTTATAATACTACTACTAATTATCCTGTTTTTGATAAAAACTCTAATACATTCAAATATACCTACAATGATATAAATTATAATTATAATATTAATAACTTTAATTATAATATTATAAATAATAATTATACTTTTAATACTACTAATAATTATCATTTTACATACATTAATAATTTTAACTCTACTACAATTATTAATCCAAATGGACAAACTCAATCTTTATATTATATGTTGCCTGATGGCTCAAATTCTTTTAATCTTACTGAAGAACAAGCCAAAAAGGGTTATAAGACCTCTCTAAATGTTGCGTCTTATGATTCTTCTTATGATGACGATGATTTACTTTTTTTATATCACTTTGATGGAAATCAATATAATTCCTCTTACTCTGATAATACTAGATTATTAATTGAACCTAACTCAGTTGAATATATTAATTCATCTAATCCTAATTTTAATCAGGCTCTAGTTTTAACGTCACCTTTAGATTCTAATTCTTTTAATTATATTAATCTTTTTAATGATAATCTTAAAGATTCTTTTATTACATTTCGTATCTATCCACAAGTAGGCGATTTACTTTCTCTTTGGCTTAATCAAGTTAATATACTTAATGTTAAATCTGTTATTAATACTAAATATGATTATGTTGAATGGCAACAAACTACTAATACTTCTAGTTCTTCTACTAATTCTAATATTATTACTGTTACTACTACTCGAACTGTTGATTCAGGTCTTCATCCTGCTTGTTCGTCTATTGTTCCTCAACTTGATTTAGTTGGTAAGGTTTCTTCTGCTTTATTATCTTCTAAAGATGGTAAAGATACATACTCTTTAACATGTGCTTATAAATCTAATCTAACTAGTAATATGAGCGGTTCTTCGTCTACTAATCAGCGTACTTATAATATTATTAATAATAAGCTTTATGAGGATTCTCTTAATTCTTTAATTAATATTAATCAATGGAACTATATTTCTTATAACTCTTCTAATGGTGATTTATATATTAATGGTGTTAAATCTAATATTAATGTTCCCTATAAAAGAACACTTCAGTTAGCTTTTAGAGGTGATTCACATATTTTTATCGATGAGTTATCAGGTTTTAAAACTGCTCGGTCTAACACTCCTCCATCTATACCTTTTGATTCTAATATTACTTACTTTCTCCCTGCGGTTGAATGGAAGGCTATTTCTCCTGTTCCTATTATGCTTTTAAGTTCTCGACAGGGCTTAGGGCGCTTTAATGGTGGTTCTATTACTCCCGAATCTTCTCCAATTACTTTTAATACTTATCAAAAGGACGGAAGTCCGCCTACTTGGTCATATACTTTCACTAAACCTATTTATATTACTCGTCTAGGTGCCGATATTACTAATAATAGAGGTAATGTTACTTATAAGATTTATATTAATGATTCTCTTGTTAAAGAATTGACTACTGATAAATCATTTGATTTTACTTTAGATACACCTATAGAATCTAATTCTCTTAAAATCTATCAATCTACCGCTAATTATCGTAATGATGTTATGGGCTATAATGTCTATTCTTTAGAGCCTTTTAAAATCTATTATAGCGACTCTATTAAATCTTACAATGTTACTCTTTCTGCGTCTCCATCTAATGGCGGTACTGTTGAAGGAGCTGGTACGTATAAAGAAGGCGAGAAGGTTACTATAAAAGCTATTCCTACAGTCGGATATAATTTTATTAAGTGGTCTGATGGTAATACTGAATCTACACGTGAAATTACTGTTACTTCTGATATTGTTTTATCTGCTGAATTTGAAAAAGAACCTACTATTATTACTTATAACGTTAATCTTACCTCTTCTCCTTCAAATGGTGGTACGGTTGAAGGTGCTGGAACCTATAAAGATGGCGAGACTGTTACCTTAAAAGCTACACCTAAAACTGGTTTTAAGTTTCTAAAGTGGTCTGATGGTAATACTGAATCTACACGTGAAATTACTGTTAATTCTGATATTGATTTAACTGCGTATTTCTATAAACCTAATGAAATTGTTAAGGTTAATACGGAAGTTAAAAATAATATGCTATTGATTCAATCTAAGATTCCTATCACCTCTTGGAAATTTGGTGGTATTCGTCCTTCTTCTCCTAAGTCTGGTAATGTCTATATTTCTTGCGATGAGACAGGTAATATTACTTCTATTCAACAATTTAATGGGATTGAGTGGCTTGAATTTAAAGGTTCTGTTTATAACGATGATTTAAAGTTATGGGTTAATGCTATCGGTTTTAATATATTCTTTAATAACTGGTCTTATCAGGAAGTTGATTTTAGAGGTGAGAACTATGATACTAACGTCTTAATCAGATTCTTTACTACTAAATTTAATAATATTAGTGATAAGTTTGATGTTTTAATTGAAGAATTTAAAAATATTAGCTTTGAATCTAACACTATTAATAATATTGTTAATGATATTACTAATAATTTTAACTTTGATATTAAGCTTACTATCGAATCTTTATTTAATGATTTGAAGGTAAATTTAGGTGATATTGATTTAAATAGTCCGTCATTTCTTATTCCTAAAGAAAACCTAGATGATCTAAAAGCTTTAGATATTATACCTTCTTTTGCTAGTTCTTTGAATAATAGTGGTTTTGGTTGGCTTATTACTATTCCTCTTGTTGCGATTTTGGTTGGTACTATCTTATGATTGAAATTCTTTTAATTGGCTTATCTATTCTTGTTTTCTTGCTATTAAAGCCTTATTTCGATTATCTTTTAGCTTTTATTGCTATTGTTATTCCCCCGACTTTATACGCTATTGTTTTCTTAATTTTTCTTATTCTTGTTATTAGATTTATATTAGGTAGGTCATAATATGGTTACTTTTTGTAAATTTATATTTGATTTATTTTTAAATTGCTTAAATTTATTTAATTTTGAAGTTCCTTTAGATGGTACTGATTCTACTTTTAATTTCATTGTTATTATTGTTCTTATTTTATTTCTAAATGTTATTTCTTACTTTATTAAGAAGGCTAAAGCTAAATGATTACACTTAGTATTAATGAATTATTTATTTTATTATTATTATTTTCTTTATTATTCTTTTTGAGAGGTGTTTAGTTATGGATTATACATCTTTACTTGACTTGTTAAATGATATTTTCGGTACTTCTGTTACTCAATCTGACGGTTTTATTTATATTATTTATCTTGTCTTTGGATTTATATTGTTTCTTTTTTTGATTAAATTGGTTCTAACTTTGATTTTATCATTGTTTGGAATAAATCGCAGACTATAAGGCTGCTAGAAAGGGTTATTTATGGAGGCTATTTTAGCGGAAATTGGTGCTATCTTCACTAAAGTAATGACTTGGATTCCTACAGTTCTTACAACTTTAGTTGAGCAACCTATTATTCTTTTCTTCATTGCGTTCCCACTTGTTGGGGTCGTCATTCGCTGGGCTCGTCGTGTTGTCCACCTTTAATTTCTGAGCCCTTATCCATGGATAAGGGCTTTATATTGTGGTGCTTATATGATTAATCTCTTTAATCTTTGTGTTAATACTGTTATTTTTTTCTTTAATCTTACATTTATTAAATACCTATTTACTATCTTTATTATTATTTACTTTCTTCGACTTGCTTATTCTATCTTTAATCTCTAATCTATCTTATTTGAACCTATTGCAATGTGTAAAACTTGCTTTTACATATTGTGATAGGTCTGTCCGTAGGACATTTATTTTATGATAAAATTTATTTTATTTATTATTTTTATTTTCTTTATTTTATTATTTATCTACTCTTCTAAATATAATAATCCTTACAAATTAGTTATGATATACGGAAAGAAGGGGAGTGGTAAAACTACATTCCTCACAAAGCAATCTATTTTTTTTAATAAAAAAGGGTGGCATGTTTTTTCTAACGTTGAAATATTCGGCGCTTATAAATTAGATACTGACTGGATAGGTCGTTTTGATTTTCCTGAGAAGTCTTTATTATTGATTGATGAGGTCGGCTTAGTTTGGGACAATCGTAATTTTAAATCTTTTCCTAATCATGTACGTGATTTTTTTAAACTTCAAAGACATAAAAAAGTCTATGTAATAATGGCTAGTCAAGCTTTTGATATTGATAAAAAACTTAGAGATTTAACTGATGAAATGTATTTATTACAGAATGTATTAAATATATTTACTATCGCTAAGAAGATTAATAAATTTCAAACTATTTCTAATACTGATAATAATAATGATACAGATAAGTCTGATTCCGTATCTTGTCTTGTCGAATCCTATAAGTTTGCACCATTTTTTGATTGGATTTATACCTTTAATCCTCGTTATTTTAAATTCTTCAACTCATTTGAATGTGATAAACTTCCTGATGTTAATTTAAATAAATATAAGTTTAATGATTTTGCTTATCTTTATACTCTAACTAATAATAGGAAGTTTTTAAAAACTTATCTTATTGATAAATTCTATCTTTATAAAAATAGATTTTATTTGTCTAAGTTAGACTTTAACATTAGTTTTAACCTTTATTATTATTTTAATACTTTACATCTATAACTATATGTGTATAATTATAAGTGTAATATATATTACAACAACTATTGACCACATATATAGGCTATGACTTATATATGTGGTCGTTGGTCATTGGTCAGGAGGTTAAATATGGCTAAGCGTTCTATAGCTCAATTAAGAGCTATATCATATTATTATACTAAAAAGAATAATGAAGATGCTTTCGTTTATATTCTTAAATATATTTCTTATGAACAGATTTATTCTTTAATTAAGCTTTTTAATTTTAAAACTGATTCTTATGTTGTTTTAAAGAATTCTTTTATTAAGAGGGGTATTATTCCTGATGAAAGATGAACGCTCACGTGTTTGGACGATTGTTTTTTATCCTGAATCTTGTTCACCTGACTTTATTCGTATTATTGATTCTTTTGTTGTACCCGCTTTACTTTCACCTTTACATCATTCTGATGATGAAGTATCTAAAGACCATTATCATCTTATTCTTTCTTTTGATGGTAAAAAGTCTTATGAACAAGTTTTATCGTTAGCTAATCAATTGAATTCTAATGTTATCGAAAGAGTTAAATCTATTAAGGCTATGAGTCGTTACTTAATTCATTATGATAATCTTGATAAAGAACAGTTTGATTCAGGTGTTCATTCTTTAACTTCTTTTCATGGTTTTGATTTTCTTTCTTATTTTGAAGATAATCTTAATTCTGATGAAATCTGTTCTTTATTAGAAGATATTATTATTAATTCTTCTAATTTATATGAACTTATTGATCTGATTAATTATTTAAAAGCTCATGAATTATTTGATTGTCTTCGATTTATTAGAAGTGAAAATACTTATTATGTTAATCAATTATTAAATTCTAACTATAGGAAGTATTTATCTAATATTTCTAAAAATAAATTATTATAACTATTGTATTACACATTTATTTATTTTATACTTATTACAGAAAGGAGATACATAACTTGTCTAATACATCTGTATATTTGGATATATTAGATTATTTTCATTCACTCGAGCATTTTATCAAGTTTAAATACTTTCTTGATATTGCTGGAATTAATCATTCTAATTTTAGTAGGCTTATGAAATCAGGCGATATTACTCTTATTAGTTTTGATAAAATCCAAAAGCTTTATTATCTTATTACTTTAGAACTTTCTAAGGCTCGTGTGAATTCAAATTTCTAATATTTGTATAATATACATTTCGCATAATGTATATTATACAAATATTTTAAATATAACTTTATCTACCTTGACCAGGGTTACGATACTTCTCAGGATCATATTTAAAAGTCTTCTCTTTGATAGTATTTTCATTATTTTCTTCAATGATTTCTTGTTTCATCTTTTCAATAGTTTGAGCATCGATTAAACATCTTTGAAGTCTTTTAATTTCATCACTATAAGCTTTCAAACCATCTTTACTTAATACATATGTTCTTTTACGCCCTGCTACATTCTTATCAACCTCATATATATATCCAGCTTCTTGGAATTTAGCTAATAAGGTATATAAAGTAGCCGGACCAATATTAACCCTTCCGGAAGTTAATTCATTTACATTACTAGCAATATCAGTTCCACATAAAGGACCATTGCGAAAAGCCATCAAGACATAAAACATAGGCTCTGTTAAATTTATTAAAGCTTTTTTAGGCATAGTCTTATACTCTTCTCTATATCGTTATACGATATTACACTTATATAATAGCTTTGTTAGCCTCTTTAGTCAACTATTTCTTTTTATTCATCGGAAAATAATCAAGATAAGCTTCTTTAAGCTTTTTATTAGCTACATGTGTATAGATTTGGGTTGTTGCAACATCGCTATGTCCTAATAATTCTTGAATTTCTCTTAAATCTGCTCCCCCTTCAAGTAAATGTGTAGCGTATGAATGTCTTAATTTATGAGGAGTTAATTTCTTTTTGATACCAGCTTGTAATAATCTTTCTTGCAACATGTTTTCCACATATTGTGGATAAATCTTTCTTCCTAGATGATTTAGAAATAATAATTTAGATTTATTACTATTGATAATCTCATTACGAACGTTTAGATAGTCATTTAAGACGTCTTTTGTCTTTAGAGGTATCGGAATAAGTCTTTCTTTATTACCCTTTCCTATGACCTTTAAAACATCATTATTGAAATCTATACAATTAAGATTAATAGCACAACATTCACTTACTCTAAGACCCATACCATAGATTGATTCAAGTATCGCATGGTCTAAAATATCTTTTTGATTAGTGTGGTCAAAAATAGACATCAATTTATCAATTTCATTTACAGTGGCATAGATTGGTAATCTTTTTTCTTTTTTAAAACTAGATATAGTAACTGTAGGATCTTTTATATCATATTGAAATGATAAGAAATGATGAAATCCGGTAATTGTACTTTTTATACGGTTTATTGATGATGTTTTGAGAGTTAAAGATGCGAAAAAATCTTCTATATCATTAGAAGATATTTTATTGATATCATTTATATTATTTTCTTTTAAATAGTTTAAATATTTATTTAAATCTGAGGTATAAGAAATAATCGTTTTCTCGCTTTTGCCATCTCTTATTTGTAATTGCAATAAATAACTATTTAATGCATCGTCTAATCTCATAATTGTTCAACACTTTTTTGAGCTAATTCATATAATTCTTTAGCTGCATCAAGAGCACTGTCTGATAAGGAGTTTGATGAAATGAGTGCTAATTGTTCAAGGCGCTCTTCTTTGTTTAATTCTTTAATTTTAGTTATAGTACGTAAATC
>CAKUWO010000016.1 GCA_934699415.1 uncultured Erysipelotrichaceae bacterium | reverse complement strand
TATTGATTATCACCACATGCAGCAACAGCTGATAAATGAGTAATTGCAATGACTTGGCAATTTGAAGCAATTTTAGCCATCTTTAAACCCATAGCTAAAGCCACTTGACCACTAACACCTGTATCAATTTCGTCAAATACCATAAGATTTGTATTAGATAATGCGGTAAAAATACTTTTTAGTCCTAACATTAAACGTGATATTTCACCACCACTTGCTACTTTAACTAAAGGTTTAGGAGCTTCACCTTTATTCATTGAAACTTTAAATTCAATATCATCTTGTCCTAAGCTATTTAAGCTATTTTCTTTAATATCAATATAAAAATGTGCATTCTTAAGCATTAAATCATTGAATTCTTGTTTAATAGCTTCTTCAAGCATTAAAGATTTTTCTTTGCGCTTAATCGATAGTGAGGATGCAAAAGAGATAGCTCGTTGATATTTATCTTCGATAAGTTTTTCTTTTTCTTTGCGATAATTCTCGATATCATCATAAGAATTAATGGTTTTATTCAATTCTTCAGCATAAGCTATTAAACCATCTTCATCACGATTATATTTTCTTTTAAGTCTTGAAATTAAATATAGTCTTTCTTCAATCGCATCAACATTATTTTCATCAGTATCTAATTGATTTCTTAAAGTATGAAGATTATGCATTTCATCTTGAAGAGCATAATAAATATCCCCTACTTTATCATGAATAGATGATAAATTATCATCATCAAAATCGATTGCTTGATAAGTTTTAAATAATAATTCATCTAAGCCTTCATCTTCATAAAAATTTAAGGCACTATTTATAGCTTCAAGATATTTTGCAGCGTTTTGAATAACTTTTTCTTGTTTCTTTAATTCTTCCTCCTCGCCACTTTTTAGATTTGCATCTTTTAATTCTTTTAACGAAAACCTAAAGAATTCAAGATCCGCATCACTTGGTTGATTACTATTAAAATTTTCATATTCTTTAACTTCTTTTAGATAATCATCATAAGCGTTTTGGAAAGCTTTTAATTCTTCCTCATCTTTTGCGAATTTATCTAATAAAGTAATATGATTGCCTTTCTTAAGTAAGAATTGATTATCATGCTGCGAATGAATATCAATAATATCGTCGAAAAGATGTTGTAAAAAACTAAGCGTAACACTACGCTCATTGATTCTAATTGAAGAATTGGTGGAGCTTATCGTTCTACGAATAATTAATTCATCATCATACTCAATATCAGCATCATCTAAAGTAGCTTTTATCTTTTTGTTTAAGCTAAATGAGCCCTCGACTATACATTTATTTTGACCTGTAGTGATTATAGAAGTATCGCTTCTAGCTCCAGCAAGCAATGATAAAGCACCGATAATAATGGATTTACCGGCACCAGTTTCACCTGTAAACACATTAAAACCATCACTGAAATAGAGATCTAATTTCTCGATAATAGCATAATTTTCAATGTGTAAATTTTTAATCATAATAATTTCTTTTCTATATCTTCAAATATTTCATTCAATCCAAGATGTAATTCATCTTTAAGTTGCGATACACTGCCCTGCTCAATGAAGCGATCTGGAATACCATAAATTGTAATTGCACTAGAAGCATTAAATTTATTAGCTTCTTCTAATATAGCATCTCCAAGACCACCAATTACTAAATCACCTTCATAAATAAAGATTGGTAATTTAGAATCAAAGACTTCTTTAAGCACTTCTTCATCTAATGGTTTTAAGAAACGGCAATTAATAACACGATAAGGAAGATTGTTGTTACTTACCATTTCACTAATTTTAGTTACATCAAAACCATAAGAAAGAATAATAGCTTTATCATTAATATTATTATTTAAATATTCCCATTTTCCTACTTCAATTGTTTCAATATTAGCGGGATTACCATATTTAATATTTTCTCTTGCAAAGCGTAAGGCAAAAGGATGTTTTTGTGAGAATGCTAAATTAAGGAGAGAACGCATTTCATCTGCATTTTTACCTTGAGCAATGATTAAATTAGGTAATGGACGCATAAAGGAAATATCAAAAACACCTTGATGGGTTTCACCATCTGCTCCAACAAGCCCAGCTCGGTCAATACCTAAAACAACCGGTAAATCAGTACGACAAACATCATGATTTAATTGATCATATGCGCGTTGTAAGAACGTTGAATAAATAGCTAAGAATGGTCTTTTACCTGCATATGCCATGCCAGAGGCAAAAGTCATTGCGTGTTCTTCGGCAATACCAGTATCAAAAGATCTTTCGGGATAATGTGCAAAGATTGAATCTAAAGCTGAACCCTGACGCATAGCTGGTGTTAAGACGGTGATATCTTTATTATCACACATCATTTTTTCAATACAATTTGCAACAATTGCAGATCCTGATGCATAACCATCAGGCGTTTCAGCTTTCATGCGTCCTGTATGAACATCAAAAGCACCTACGCCATGCCATTTACCATAAATATCATTTTCAGCATAACGATATCCTTTACCTTTTTGAGTTAAGACATGAATAACGCATGGTCCATTTTCTTTTTTAGCGGTTTCAAAAGCACGAATAAGTTCTCTGATGTTATGACCATCAATTGGTCCAAAATATTCAATATTAAATTCTTTAAAGATACCAGAATCAATAACTGTTTTCTTAATGCCTTCTTTAAAAGAATGAATTGAAGCAATTACTGCTGAGCCATATTTCTTAGATTTTAAATAGTCTTTAACATCATCTTTTAAATTAAGATATCCTTTAGAATTTCTTAAACGATTAAATGACTTAGATAAAGCACCCACATTACTTGAAATAGACATATTATTATCATTAAAGACAATAATCATTTTCTTTTGTTCAAAGCCAATTTCATTTAATGCTTCAAAAGACATACCGGAGAACAAGGCTCCATCCCCTACTACTGGTATAATTTCATAGTTTTCGTGGTTTAAATCACGAGCTACAGCCATACCCAAAGCAGTTGATAAAGAGGTGCTTGAATGTCCTGCTTCAAAGCAATCATATTCACTCTCTTTACGTTTTTGAAAGCCTGATAAACCTTGATATTTGCGTAAACGGCTAAAACCAAGAGCACGACCTGTTAAGATTTTATGAGTATAACATTGATGTCCTACATCAAATAATAATTTATCTACTGGGGTATCAAATACATAATGCAAAGCAATAGTAAGTTCTACTACACCAAGGTTAGAACTTAAATGTCCTCCGGTTTTGGCGATATTTTCAATTAAAAAAGTTCTAATTTCAGCAGCTAGAGATTCTAGCTGCTCAATTGACATCTCTTTTAAAAATGAGGGATCTTTAATATCGGTAATTTCCATCATCTGTCTTTCATCTCCATTATCATCTTTTTTAAATATATACCATTAAATGGCGCCTCATCTAGTAACTCAATAATTTCATTAAAATGTTCATTGATTTTTTGTTTAAGAGCTTCAATGCCGTATAAATCAAGAGCTGTTTCTTTATCATTTCGAGCATCGCTTAATGATTTGCCCATTTCTTCTTCCGTTTTAGTAACTTCGAATAAATCATCTTGAAGTTGGAATACTCTACCAATTAATAAAGCTAAATGATTAAAAGTAGCAATATCTTTATCAGCTTTAGCTAGATACATTCCAAATAATAAAGCACATCTAAATAAAGCTCCAGTTTTATAATCATTAATCTCATTGATTAAAACTTCGTCTTTCTTTAATCCTTCATTTTTAAGATCTAAATATTGACCATATAACATACCATTCATTCCAGCAAGAGAAGATAATGCATTAATCATTTTAACTTTAGTATCTAAATCATAATTACTATCAGCTATTACACCGAAACTATGTGTTAATAAACCATCACCAGCAAGAACAGCATTAGCATAGCCATAAGCTTTATGAACTGTCGGTTTACCTCTTCTTAAATCATCATTATCCATACAAGGAAGATCATCATGAATTAATGAATAAGAATGGACCATTTCTAAAGCAAGAGCAGCATCATAGGCTTCTTCTTTATCGATACCATATCCTTCGCATATTGCAAAGATAAGATTAGGCCTAAAGTGTTTGCCACCTTCTATCGCATATAACATCGCTTCTGTTAATTCACATTTTTTTAGATTAGCAAAATAAGCATTAATGTATTCATCAAAAGTCATTATTTTCCTCTTTCTCACCGTTTAAAGAAGCAATTTTTTCTTCAAATTTAGATAATTGTTGTTGAAGAGTTTTATTAAGTTTTAATCCTTCTTCATATAATGCGATTGATGTTTCTAAGTCAGTATCTTCTTTTTCTAATAAGGAAACAATTTCTTCAAGTCGTTGCATCTGCTTTTCAAATGTTGTCTTTGCCATGATTTATCTCCATTACTTTTGTGATTGCTTCGCCATCTTTAAAGCGAAGGATGAGTTCTTTATTTTCTTTGATATCTTTAATGCTTCGTTTAAGTTCACCATCTTGGAATGTTAATACATAACCTTTATCAAGTATTCTATTTGTGCTATTAGATTCTAAGAGTGATGATAATAAAGTTAATTTATTTTGATAGCCATTCATAATGACATCAAAGTTATATTTTAATAACCGGTTATTGTTTTCTAAATGATCCTTATTTAGCCTTAATTTAGAATTCAATAACATCCTTAAAGTTTTTTCATCTTGTTTTAGAGCATGAGAAATTCTTAAAAACCTCTCAGATGTATTATATAACTTCGATTTAAAAAACTCTAATTGTAGGATTTTAGGCTCAATTAAACGATAAGGCTCTTTAAATATTGGACGATTAATTAAACTATTTAAACTATTATGTTTATTTCTTAAATTTATATTGATTAAATAATTAATACGTTTTTCTTTAACTTTTAAGTCTTCTAATAAATCATTAATATCAGGTGTTAATAGCTCTACACTTGCGGTTGGTGTGGCTGCTCTTATATCAGCAACAAAGTCAACTAAAGTAAAATCCTGTTCATGCCCGACTCCGGTTATAATAAAAGTCTTTAAGTTATAAATTGTTTTAACAAGCATTTCATCATTAAAACAGAACAAATCCTCGAAAGATCCCCCACCTCTTGCCAAGATGATAGCATCATAGTTAAGCTCATCAACCGCTATTAATTTTGAAATAATATCTTCACTTGCATTATCACCCTGGACTAAAACAGGATAATAATCAACTTTACATAATGGCCATCTTCTTTTAAATGTTGTTTTAATATCAGACATAGCAGCTGATTTATCACCTACTAAAACAGCAACTTTTAAAGGATAAGCTGGTTTATTGATTTTATGATTCTCATCAAAATAGCCTTCATCACTTAATTTTTGTTTAAGTTTCTCATAGGCTATAAAAAGTTCACCTAAACCATAAGGTTTCATTTGGCGAACATATAATTGCATTTGTCCTGAAGCTTCAAATACTGATACATCAGCTTTAATTAAAACTTTATCACCACTTTTAGGTTTAAAAGTAAGAGAAGATGCAGCATAACGAAACATAATACAACTAATAGCTGCTTTATCATCTTTCAAAGTGAAATAAAGATGCCCACTTTGATGCGCATGAAAATTAGAGAGTTCCCCCTCTATTAATAAGTTATGTAATAATTCATCAGTATCAAGCTTATTCTTCAGATAATGAACTAGAGAACTTACTGAAACTGTCATATATTATCCAGTACGGCATTAATATATCGATAGCTATCTTCATCACCATAATCTTTAGCTAATGAAATAGCTTCGTTAAGAGAAATAGCTTTTTCTACAATAGCAGTTTTAATTTCTGAGCAAGCACAAAGTAAAATAGCTTGATCTACATAACCTAAACGATCAAAAGACCATTTCTGAAGATGATTAGAAAGAAGTTTAATATATTCATCTTCATTTTTCAAAATATCTTCAAAAATAGTTTCTACATAAATTAAATCTTGTTTTAAAGAAGTATTAGAATCTTTGTTTTCCATCTCTTTATTGATAGTTTCTAAAAGCTCATTCTCTTCTTCTTTTAAAGAATATCCTAATAAACGATAACGATATAATGCAAATACTAAATGTTCACGTAATTGATGTCGATTCATATTTAATATTTTATCACATCATATACTTAAAATGCATATAATTAAATCATGAAATTTAAGCAATTAGCACATAACACAATAGGTCATTTTATGACTATTACTCATCATCGTCATTTAGTAATGATTTCGTGTTTTAAATGTGGCTTATATAAACAAGGCTTATTGCACGATTTATCAAAATACTCATTTGAAGAATTCTCTAATGGTGTTATTTATTGTCAAGAAGGTAAAAGATCACCAATTGATGGTGAAATAAAAGAGCGTGGTTTTTCATATGCTCAATTACATCATTTTGGGCGTAATAAACATCATTGGAAATATTGGACTACAGTAGATAGGAATGGACAAATAACAGCTATTAAAATGCCTTTAAATTACTTTTTAGAGTCTTTACTTGATCGTATTGCAGCGTGTAAGAATTATCAAAAAGATGCATATAGTGACGCGAGTCCATATATCTTTTTTAATAATTCAATCGAAAAAGAGCTTATGAATAAAGAAGATGCTGAAAGATATGAATATTGGCTTAAATATTTAATGAAAAATGGTGAAAAAAAGACCTTTGAAGAAATCAAAAGTCTTTATCATGAATTTAAGATGCAGAAACATCAATCGAAACATTAACAGTATAAGGTAATCTTTCAAGTATAATCCCTGCTGATTCAAGCATTCTTTTAGAAGCGATAGTTGGTTCTGTTTTTTCATATTTGTTGTCTTCATAAATTACTCTTTTAATACCAGCTTGAATGATCGCTTTAGCGCATTCATTGCATGGAAATAAAGAAACATATAAATCACATCCAGCAACACTTCTTGGAGCATTTAAGATGGCATTTAATTCAGCGTGAACAACAAAAGGATATTTAGTATTTAAATAATCGCCTTCTCTTCCCCAAGGATAGATTTTATCATCACATCCTCTAGGAAAACCATTATAGCCAATTGATACAACACGATTTTGATTATCAACTATACATGCTCCTACTTTAGTATTAGGATCTTTTGAGCGCATTGCTGAAAGATGAGCTAAGCCCATGAAATATTCATCCCATTTTAAGATTTTTTCCATAATTAACCTCTACTTCTAATATAGAATGCATCAAGTCTTTGTGCTAAATTGTCAGCGTAAGCATTAAGACCAATGTTACGATAAATTTTTAATACTTCCTGATCTGTTCCGGTATATATTGGATCTATTGGTTGGTTCTTATAATAAGCTAAAGAAGAAGAAATGAGCATTACAACAAGTGCTATAATCATACTCTTTTCTCTTTTTTTATCAAATAAAACAAAATACATAACAATACCAGCAAAGAAACCGCCGATATGTGCTAAGACATTAACTCCACTTACAAAGTTTAATAGAATATTTATAAAAATCATCTGATAGAAAGAATTATCAGCTGTTCCAGTAATAATTGTATCAAGGACAAGTAATGCTAAAACGCCATATAATCCCCCAGATAAACCAGCAGAAATGGAATTGCCTGTAAATGCTCCAGAGAATAAAGACCCTGTTAAAGTAGAAACTAATATCGTTAATAAGAATTTAATAGAGCCAATCTTTCTTTCAAAATAAGAGCCTAAATAATATAAAGACATCATATTCATGGCAAGATGAATGATATTAGTATGAGTTAAACCAACAGTAATTAGACGCCAAAATTGATAAATGCCTAAAGTAAAGCCGGTATAATCTGCACCCATTACCACAAGAGATGAAGCCAGGGAATATTTATTCGATAGTAAGAAGACAAATAAGAAATTAATAATACATAATGCGATTAAAGAATATGTCACATATGGTAATTGTTTCTTTCTTAAAATCTTTTTCTGTTGTTGCATTTCTTTATTCATTGAAGCAATTTCTTTTAATATTAAAGTTGCTTCAATTTCAGGATCACTAGCTTCATGCATAACACTTTTAATTCCAGGATAACTATCACTTAAATCAACTCCTGAATAATGGTTGATTTCCATGCATAAAGAATCGTAAAGTTCATCAGGTGTAATATCTTCGTTAGTAATATGAATATCCAAAAAAGATATTTTAGTTTGTTTAATGCTTCTTGCAACAGCCATAATATTGCGATCTATACGATCTTTTTCAAAGGAGACCGTGCCAATAGATGCAAAAGTAGCACGAATTAACTGATAAGTATTGTTGTTTGTATTTACAAACCACATTTCATCTCCCTTATCCTGCGGAAATACTGCTCGGGTATAAGAGAATTTCATTGTAAAAAATTGGAATAATTGCAGAATCTTATAAAAATTAGCATCCTTATCCATTAACATTCTCCATTTTCTTTCAAATAATCATCGAAACATGAAGGAATAGCTGTTTCAAAAGTCATTACTTCTTGAGTTGTTGGATGAATAAAGCTTAAATAATAAGCATGTAACATCTGTCCTCTTTCATCAGCTTTTCTTTTACCATATTTAGGGTCATTTTCAACCGGATAGCCAATATAAGCCATATGAACACGAATTTGGTGAGTGCGTCCAGTTTTTAATTCACACGATACCAAAGTCTCTTTAGCATATCTTTTAATAACATGAAATAAAGTTAAAGAATCTTTGCCTAAAGGATCTATAGCCATCTTTTGACGATCTTTATGATCTCTTCCAATAGGTGCATCCACTTCGCCATCATCATAAGGAAGTACGCCTGTTAAAAGAGCATAATATTTACGGAAACAACGTTTATCTTGTAACTGCTCACTTAAAGAAATGTGTGTTTTATCATTTTTAGCACATACAATTAAACCTGAAGTATCTTTATCAAGACGATGGACAATGCCTGGTCTAAAATCGCCATTGATACTAGATAATGTCTTAGAATGATAAAGTAAGCCATTAACTAAAGTATGCTCATGATGTCCAACAGCTGGATGAACAACTAAACCTTTAGGTTTATTAATAACAATTAAATCATCATCTTCATAAACAATATCTAAATCCATCTTTTCGGGCTCAGCATGCATTTCTTTTTCTTCTTCATAATATAAAGAAATACGATCATTTTCTTTTACTTTATAATTGCTTTTAATCGCTTTACCATCTACTAAAACATGGTTATCTTTAATTTCTTTTTGAATGCGTGAGCGTGATAATTCACTAACATCTGCTAGATAAGCATCAATACGAATATTAGTATTTTCTTCTTCGACAACAAATGTAAGTTCAGGCATTTTTACCCTCCTTGTATGAAATATAAATATATAGAATAATACCAATTGTGAGATAACAATCAGCAAGATTAAATACCGGAAAATCATAGCCTAGGATAATGAAGTCTAAAAAATCAACAACGCTACCATATAATAGACGATCCACAAAGTTACCTAGAGTTCCGGCAATAACAAGCGCAACTGTATAACGTTCAAAATTACTATTAGCTTTCTTATAAAGATAAATGAATAAAATCAAAGAAATAATAGTCACAACAAAAAAGAATGATTGTTTACCTTCAAGAATTGAGAATCCAGCACCAGTATTTCTTACATAAGTAATTGAAAAAAAATGAGGAATAATATTAATCGATTCTTTAAGAATCATCTTAGATGAAACTAAATATTTACTAAATTGGTCTATTCCTAAACCTAAAGTTACAATTAAAACAGATATTAAAATATTCATGAAAGAATTGTACCATAAAACACTATATAGTGCTTTGTAATGAATTAAAGACTGCTTCTTCTTTAAATTGGTTGGTATATAAACGATAATAATATCCTTTTTCTTTTAGGAGAGATTCATGATTACCATTCTCAACAATTTCACCATTCTTAATAACTAAAATACGGTCTGCATTAACGATTGTTGATAAACGATGAGCAACCACAAAAGATGTGCGATCTTTCATAATGCTTTCAATAGCAAATTGAATAATATGCTCTGTTTCTGTATCGATTGATGCGGTTGCTTCATCAAGAACAAAGATAGCAGGATTTTTTAAAACCGCTCTAGCAAATGATATAAGCTGTTTTTGACCGGTAGATAAACGAGAACCACCTTCACCTACATCAGTATCATAACCATCTTTAAAATTCATGATAAATTCATGAGCATTAACAAGTTTAGATGCAGCAATCATTTCTTCTTCTGTGGCATTTAAATTACCAAACATAATATTTTCTCTAATAGATCCTGAAAATAAATGTGGTGCTTGTAAAACATAACCTAAATTGGAATGTAACCAACCAATAGAGCGTTTACGGTAATCGACTCCATCAATCAATAATTCGCCTTCTTTAGGCTCATAAAAGCGACATAAAAGGTTAATAATAGTAGATTTACCACTTCCTGTTTCACCAACTAATGCGATGGTTTCACCAGCTTTAACATTTAGATTAAAATGTTTTAAAACTGGCTCATTAGGAAGATATGAAAATGAGATATCATTAAACGATATATCACCTTTAATATTTTCGTAAGCTTCTTCTTTAGGTTCTAAGATTGTGCCATATTTAGCAATAACCTCATCACTATCTTTAATCTTAATTTCTTCATCAAGCAATGCCACAATTCTCTCACCACTTGCTTGAGCCATCTGGATATCTTGCATAATAAAAGCAATTGTTCTTAAAGGTTCGAAAAAGATTTGCGAATATTCACAAAATAACATGAGGGTACCAAAGCTTAAATTATCACCAATTACTTCTTTACCACCGATTGAGATTACAAGCGCCATAACAAATGAAGAAACAAAAGTAACAGCAGGACGGTATATTGCTGTTAAATGAGCAGCCTTAATCGAGACATCCTTCATAAAATCGGTTTCTTTTTCAAATTCATTTAAATTAGAGTCTTCAAGAACTAATGTTTTAGTTGTTTTAGCACCACTAATACCTTCATTAAATGAATTAGTAATTTTGGAATTTGCTTTTCTTACTTTACGATAGCTATGTAAAATCTTTTTCTGAAAGAAAAAAGTAATAATTGCAAGAATTGGTACTACACATATTACAAGTAAAGCCATCTTAACATTAGTTTTAAACATAACAATGGTGGTTGTTACCATTAAAGGGATACCCCATGCAAATTCTGAAAATGACCATGATAAGATTTCCGCTAATCTTGAAATATCAGAAGTCATACGTGCAAGTAACCATCCGGTTGGTGTTACATCATAATATGCAAAAGATAAATTTTGTAATTTTGAGAAACACTTCTCTCTTAAAAGTGAGCCAAATTTTGTTTCTGCTTTACCTGCAATTCTAAAAAATATTAAATGCATGAATGATGTTGCAACAATTAAAAGGAAATAAAAGATAATAAAATAAATTAATTCTTGATCACTTTTTAACCCTTTAGCATATACATCCATTGCTTCTCTATTAAGCATTGGCATAAGAACATCAGAAAAAGCGATTAAAATATTTAATATCGATAAAATAATTACATAAGAGACAAAAGGTTTAAATAAGCTAAAAATCTTTTTCCATGCAGCTAAATTAAAGCCATCATCAGCAAAATCTTTTTCTTCAAAATTAGCCATTATCTACTCCTTTCATCTGTAATTGAATATCATTAATTCTTGCATATAAGCCATGATTATTAACAAGTTGTTCATGACTTCCCTCATCACTTATCTTGCCATTTTCAATAATGATAATATTATCTGCATCTTTTGCACTGATAATACGTTGAGTAATAATAATCATTGTTGCATCTTTATCAAAATTCTTTAAAGCTTTGCGGATAGAAGCATCAGTTTCGGTATCTACAGCTGATAATGAATCATCAAAAACAAGAATTGATGAATGATTAACAATCGTTCTAGCAATAGCGATACGTTGTTTCTGACCACCTGATAAGGTAACACCTTTTTCACCAACTAAAGTATCGTATCCTTTTTCAAATCCTGTGATAACATCGTGAACTGCCGCAACTTTAGATGCATTATAAATATCAATACGATCTGAATATGGCGATGCAATACTTAAATTATCATAAATAGATTTCGAGAATAAGAATGGCTCTTGTAAAACAATGCCAACATTCTTTCGCAAATAACCTTTAGCAATGGTTTTAATATCATGACCATTGATGGTAATGCGTCCGCTTGTTGGCTCATATAAACGAACCAAAAGATGAATGAGTGATGATTTACCACTACCTGTTGGACCAAGTAAAGCTAAGGTACTTCCTTTTTTAATTGTGAAGGAGACATTATCTAAAACTAAAGTATCTTTATCATCTTCATAAGCAAAACTTACATTTTCAAAGACAATATCGCCATTTAAATCTGGTTTATCGCCTTCTTCTAAATCCTCAATCTCTTCGCTTAAGATTTCATCGATACGATCTATAGAAACTGATACTTTACCAAAATCACTCAAGATTCTGCCTAAAGCTCTAATTTGATAAAGAACTTTTGATTGATAAGTAATAAAGATAAAGAAATTACCAGGCGTTAAGCTTCCGTTTCGAACTGCAAATATACCAGCTACTACAACAGACAAGATACCTAAAGTACAAATGCCATAAGATAATCCCCAGTTAACACCCATTTGTGCAATCATCTTAAATGATGTATCTTCATATTCCTTTGATTCTTTTAAGAAACGATTTAATTCATATCTTTCACGATTAAAAGCTTTAATTACTCTAACGCCAGTTAAAGATTCTTGGATAAAGGTAGTTAATTCACTTTCTTTTTCATCGCATGATAAGAAAAGCTTTTGCATCTTTTTAAAATAGAAATAAGAATATAAAAAGATAATTGGAAAAGATATAGATGCAAAAATAGCTAATTTAGAATCTATACCCACAAGAATAATTAAAGCAATAATAACTGAGGATACAATCGCAAAGATTTCTTCAATCTGGCCTGAAAAGAAACGCCAAATAGTATTAACATCACTTGTGCATCTTTGAACTAAATCACCTGTTTTTACTTTAATTAAGTATTTATAAGGCAAGAGTTCAATATGATGATATAGATGATTACGTAAATTTTCTGCTAAAGTTTCAGCAACTACTGCTTGCTTAGTATAACGATAATACATTAACAAAGCACTAATTAAATAGATAATAATTAAAAAGATAGCAACTAAAAAAAGATGGTCTCTAATATAATCCATACCACCTAATAAACTTGTTAAAAGGATCAGTAAAGGATTAGTAATAGCAACACCATCAACAACGTTGTCTATGACATATGAAAATACTAAATTTTGAAACAAATTTAGGAATGAAAATAATATTGTTGCAATAATAACAAACAACAACATTAATTTATAACCTTTTAAATGAGAATTAATTACTTTTAATTTATGCATAATCACGCCGTCTCTTTTAGACGATCATAGAGATTTTCAGGACCAACTACAAGTAATTGATCATCTGCTCTAAGAGGGTCGTTAGGATTAATAGCAACAGTTAATTTGCCATTTCTACGAATGCCTATAACATTAAGTTCATAAGTATTACGTAAGTTAAGTTCAATTAAAGATCGACCTACCCATTTCTTAAATACATGGATTTCCATTACTGAGTAAGCACCATCGATATCAAATAAATCTACTACATGTTTAAAAGCTAATTTCTTAGCAATTGTTTTGGCTGTATCAGCTTCAGGTGTAATAACTTGATCAGCACCAATTTTCTTTAAAACCTTACGTGCTACAATATCATTAGCTTTCGCAACAATCTTTGGTACATTAAGGTCTTTAAGATTTAAAATAGCTAAAATAGATGCTTGCAAATCATCACCAGTAGCAATAACAGCAACATCTACCGCATCAATGCCAACGGAAGATAATTGGTCTGGATCTTTAAAATCACAACATACAGCTTGAGTTACTTCATCAGCAATATGTTCAACTTTCTTCATATCACAATCAAGAGCAATAACATCTTGACCATATTTCATAAGATATTTTGCAGCTGTAGAACCAAAAAAGCCTAAACCCATAATTAAAAATGTTCTTTTATTTTCTTTTACCATATAAAACTCCTTATCCAATTAAGATATTCGCATGAGGATATCTAATACTTTCATCATGTTTTGTTTTGTGTCCGCGAAGAGAGAAGAAGATTGTAGCAGGACCTACTCGACCAATAAACATTAAAGCAATAATAATTACTTTTCCTATTGTATTTAATGAAGATGTAATGCCAACTGTAAGTCCTACAGTCCCAATAGCACTAGCCGCTTCAAAGAATAAAGACAAGAATGTGGCATTTTCAAATGTAAGCAACAAAACTAAAGCAATAAATAAATATAAGAAATAAGTTAAAACAATTGTCGTAGCTTTATTATAATCGCTAGCTTGAACTTCTCTTTTAAAGACATGTAAATGTGATTCTTTATTAAATTGAGCATATAAAGCTAAAAGTAGCAACATAAAGGTTGTTGATTTAAAGCCTCCTGCAGTACCACCAGGTGATCCACCAATTAACATATAAGGAATCATTACAAAAACCGTAGCACGACGTAATAATGAATAATCAACAGTAGTAAAACCAGCAGTTCTTAAAGTTACTGAATTAAAGAATGATACAAGTAATTTTTCAATAAAATTAAAATCTTTTAATACACCACTATATTCTTGAAAGAAAATGAAGAACATCTCAGAGAATATTAAAAGAGCTGTCAACAATAATACTGCTTTAGAATGAATACTTAATTTTTTATAGAATGGTCTAGGATCTTTGTTTCTAATGATAGAATCATATAAATCAAACCAAACAGAAAAACCTAATCCTCCAGCAATAATTAAGAAACAGGTATTGAAATTCACTACAAAATCCGTTGCAAATAAATTAAGTGAAGTAGCTCCTAACGGGTCTATACCAGCATTACAGAAAGCTGATATAGCTAAAAATAAAGAAGCCCATAAAGCCTTAAAAAAGCTCATCATTTTTGAAAAATGTAAGAAATAAATAATAAAACCAATGCCCTCAACCGCAAATGTAAAACGTACAATCGCAATAATGAATGAAGAAATATTATCAAAACCTTCTTTATTTAAAGCGTCTTTTAATAATACTTTTTCTTGAAAGCCTAATTTATTCTTTGCAAACAACATAAATACTGAAACAATAGTCATTAAACCTAAACCGCCTATTTGAATCAATAGCAAAACTACAAATTGGCCAAAGAATGTAAATTGTTGAGCTAAAGTTTTAGTCATCAAGCCGGTAACGCAGGTAGCAGTAGTTGCGGTAAATAAAGCATCAACATAAGCAATTGATTCTTTATTAGCAAATGGTAAGCATAATAATAAAGATCCTATAAGGATGACAAAGAAAAACGAACCAATAAAAAAGATATCAGGTCGAATATTCTTAACTAAGAAACGGTATCCCTTTCCAATGGGACTTTCATCAATTTTTTGAAACATGCAAATATTATAATACAAATACTTCTAATTTAACATCAGCATATTTGAAAAGACTTATTTGATAGAGTAAAATAAGTAGATAAGTGAGGTTGTATATGGAAAACATAAGAACAAGATTTGCGCCTAGTCCTACAGGTTATATGCACATTGGTAATCTAAGAACAGCGCTTTATGCTTATCTTGTAGCTAAAAAAGATAAGAATGGTACATTTATTTTAAGAATTGAAGATACCGACCAATCACGTCAAGTTGAAGGTGCTACCGAAATCATCTATCGAACTCTTAAAGATTGTGGTTTAAATCATGATGAAGGACCAGATGTCGGCGGTAATTATGGCCCCTATGTTCAATCTGAAAGAATGAAGATGGGCATTTATAAAGAATATGCCATGAAATTAGTCGAAGCTCATAAAGCTCATATCTGCTTTTGCACTGAAGAAGATATACAAGCACAAAAAGAGATAGCTGAAGCTAAAGGAACATCATTTATCTATGATGATCCATGTAAAAAATTAAGCGATGAAGAAATTAAAGCTCGAATTGAAGCTGGTGAACCATATGTCATTAGACAGAATATAGATCCTAATGGCAAAACTTCTTTTGATGATGAAGTATATGGCACAATGACAGTTGATAATTCAACTTTAGATGAAATGGTTCTTTTGAAGTCAGATGGCTATCCTACATATAATTTCGCGAATGTTATCGACGACCATTTAATGGAAATTAGTGATGTTGTAAGAGGAAATGAATATCTTTCTTCTACTCCTAAGTACAATCTTATCTATGAAGCATTCGGTTGGGATAAACCAAGGTATATTCATTGCCCACCTGTAATGAAAGATGAACATCATAAATTATCTAAACGCAATGGTGATGCTTCATATCAAGATCTTGTTGCCAATGGATATTTGCCAGAAGCTATTCTTAACTACATCGCCCTTCTTGGTTGGTCACCTGCCGAAGAGAAAGAAATCTATTCTCTTGAAGAATTGACGCAAGCATTCGATGTTAAACGTATTAATACTTCAGGAGCTATCTTTGATATTGAAAAACTTAAATGGATGAATGGCGAATATTTGCGCCATATGGAACAAGATAAATATTTAGAGCTTGTTACACCATATATTAATCAAAGTGTTAAAAAAGACTATTCAAGAGAAGCTATCGCTAATGTCTTAAAAGAAAGAGTTGCTGTTTTAACTGAAATTCCAGAAATGATTGATTTCATTGATGAAGTTAAGGATTATGATATTGAACTCTATACCAATAAGAAAATGAAAAGTGATCCAGAATCAGCATTAGAATCACTAGTAAAAGCTTATCCAGTAATTGAAAGTCTTGATGTATTTGATCATGATCATATCTATAATGCTATGGTTGAATTGGCTAATGAAATGGGTGTTAAGAATGGTAAATTACTCTATCCAATACGTGTAGCAATTTCAGGTAAAGCATTTACACCAGGCGGTGCAGTAGAACTTGCTATTATCTTAGGTAAAGAAGAAACCCTTAAACGCATTGATGATGCTATTAATAAATTAAAAACAGCTTTAAATAAATAAAACAACTTTAAATAAATAAAACAACTTTAAATAAATAAAACAACTTTAAATAAATAAAACAACTTTAAATAAAAACAAGCCTATAAAGTGATTAAACTTTATAGGCTTGTTTTTATTTTTATTACTACTTTTGTAAAGTGATAGAATCAAAGATTAAATACTTTGGACCTTTGAAGGCTTTAGATTCGTTTCTATTAACAATAGCTTCTTCTTTGGAGAAAGAAACTGTTTTCATAGCTTCATATAAGTTACCAGAGATTGAGAAACCAGATAATGGCGTGACTTTATCATGATCTATATATAATGCTAAACGTACTTCGCCACCAAAATAACCAGTAGCTTGGTCAAATTGAGGTGATGAGAAGTTAAGGATGATTAATCTTATATTATCATTATCTTGTCCTTTGTAATCTTCTAATTCAATACAAGGATAGGAGCCAGTAGCTTCTTGATTCATATAGTAAGCATAACGAACCCCGCCCCATAAAGCACAGGCTTTGCCATCTTTAATAATTTCTTTATCTTTTAAAACAATACCTGAATCATCGATAGGAGATGATGCAACTGCTCCATCAATCTCCCCTTTCATTACTAAAGTGAAAGGATTATTAGAAATAAAATCTTCTAAACTATAGTGGCTACTCTTTTCATATTGATTACGATATGATAATTCATTTGCAATAGCTTCCATAAGCATAGATAGCATTTCGCCTTCAATATAAACTTTGGTATCTTTAGCTACTTCAAATTCTTTTAATGTTTGAGCATTAGCACGATATACAACATTATTTAATGCATCTTCAATTTCTTCCTTTAAGCCTTTGCAGTTAATATCAGAATTAGAAGAAGCATAATATAATTCATATTCACCATTCTCATCTTTGTAGCTTGGAATAGATTCAACAAACAAAGAATGCTTGGTTATTGTATGATCTATGCCTAAAGAGTTAATGAATCTCACTTTTTTACTATCAGCAAATAATTCTGTAGCATTTAAAGATGTATTTTTTTTCTTATTGGCACCAAAGATTTCTTTGACTGCTGTTTTTAAGATTTCATTATTATCTACTGTTTTAAGAGCGGTAATATTTTCACTCTTATTAGCTAATGGATAATATTTATTGCATGATTTAAGCGCCTTTGAAACTGCTGAATCAATTTTATGTTCTAAAGAAGTTTCATCATCAGCACTTGTTACAACAAAAGAAGAAGAGCCACGATATTCTTTGTGATCTACATATAGTGTAATTGTTAATGTTTCGGTATCTACAAAGCGTTTTGTTTCTAATTTTTCTTTAACAAAATATAGTTGTGATGAACTATTTAAAGTATCTCTAACATCATAAGCATTAATATCTTTATGATTACTTAAATGATTGAGTATTGTTTCAATTTTAATCATCCTAATTTTGCCCTCGCTTTCAAATGTGGTCCACCATCAGAGACAAATACCCATTCTTTATGTCCTTTGCCACACATACCAGAACCAGTAACTACAAATTGATCTGATACCATTGAAATAGAATTTAATAATTCTAAAACAGAACCCGACATAACAACTGGAGCTACAATCTTACCGGTAAATTTACCATCTTTAATTTCTAATCCATATTCAGCTGTGCATTGAATCTGCCAGTTTTTAGGATCTTCCATACCATTATTGGTATCACATAGATAATAACCATGTTTGATTGAAGCAATCATATCTTCTAATTTATCATTACCTGCTGAAAAGAATGTATTGGTCATACGTGTATAGACTTTATGATCAAAAGCTTCTCTTCTACCATTACCAGTAGGTTTAGTATTAAGCTGTAATGCACTTAAAGCATCAGAAATGCCTGTTTTTAAGATACCATTTTCAATAATAGTAGTATCAGAAGCTAAGATGCCATCATCATCAAAGAAATAGGAAGCAGCAGATAAAACAGCACTTGCACCATCATGCATATTAACTAAATCAGAGGCTACACGTTTATTAATATAATTAACAGCTTTGGCTCTTTCTTTTACAAACATATCCATTTCAACACCATGGCCAAATGCTTCATGTGCAATAAGCCCAGTAATTGTGGGATCAGTAATAACATCATATACACCAGGCTCAATAGTTGTAGCGCTTAATTTTTGAATTGCTAACTCACATGTATCTTCCTTAATAGCGTCAAGTTTGGTTAAGGTCAATAAAGTATCGGCTTCATTTTCGGTTTTATATGTCGATTGAATAATATTTCCTTCTCTTGCAACTATAAGTAATGCACCATTTACCCAAACATAATATTGATCTAAGCATTTCTTATCAGAAATATAAAACTTAGATACTTCCCTTTTAATGCACGCACAACGTACTTGAATAATGCGTTCATCATACTTTTCACAATATGAGCGAATATCATTAAGACGTTTTAAAACTTCTTCATCACTTAAAGGATGTTCATCATTTCTTTCAAATGACTTAACCATCTTTTCTTCTTGTAAAGAAGAAGCATCAACGGTTTTAAAATCATCAGGAATTGAAGAGATTGCATTAACAATATCTTCAACCTTTAAGCCGACGATTTCATTAGTTGAATATTCTGAAAAATGTTTACCATCATAGATTCTAAATACAAAACCACAATCATTATCAATTTCATTAACAACAGTAGTAAAAGTATCAGAAAAAATCTGCTTCGTAAGATTATAAGAACCCAATACTGATACAAAAGGATATGTTTCTTTAAGTTTAGTAACTAATTCTTTTGCAACTGGCATTCTTTCTTTTAAAAATTTATGTAGTGCCATATTTACCCTCCTTTTAGTATTATAAAACAATTGATTTAAATTAAGGCAAAAATATAGATATCTATCAAATAAAAAGGTTAGCCCAATAACTAACCTTATAATTTTATATGGTGACCCGGACGGGGTTCGAACCCGTGAATGTTGCCTTGAGAGGGCAATGTGTTAAGCCACTTCACCACCGGGCCAAATAGAGGATTACCCTCTATTAAATTTTAATTTAAAGCAGCTTTAGCTGTTTCGCAGATTGTCTTGAATCCTTCAGGATCGTGAATAGCGATTTCTGAAAGCATCTTGCGATTGATAGTAACATTAGCAAGCTTTAAGCCATGCATAAGCTTAGAATAGCTTAAATCATTCATACGTGCACCAGCATTGATACGTGCAATCCAAAGCTTGCGCATTTCACCCTTTAACTTACGACGGTCATTGAAACTATAACGCATTGAACGCATTACTTGTTCATGAGCTGTACGATAAAGAAGGTGTTTAGAACCAAAATAGCCCTTTGCCTGTTTTAATACTCTCTTACGTCTATTACGTGTAGGAGTTGAACCTTTTACTCTCATTTTTTACCTCCTAAACCTGAAGGAGAGCCTTAACTCTCTTTACATCGCTCTTGTCGATGATAGTGCTCTTACGTAAAGCAACTTTCTGTTTGTGTGTCTTGTTTGCAGCGAAGTGCGAAGTGTAAGCATGATGTCTTTTTAACTTACCTGTGCCGGTAACCTTTACACGTTTTGCAAAGGTACGCTTTGTTTTCATCTTTGGCATTTGTCTTCCTCCTATTTCTTTTTAGGTGCAATAACGCAGGACATAATTCTTCCATCAAGGACTGGTTTCTTTTCTACAGTACCAAATTCACTTAATTTTTCTGTGAATTCATCCATAGTTTTAAGACCTACTTCCTGGCGGGTGATCAAACGACCACGGAAACGCATGTCTACCTTGACCTTCTTGCCAGACTGTAACCATTTAGAAGCTTGTTTGAGCTTTGTTTCAAAGTCTCCGATGTCAATGACTGGGGATAATCTTAATGGTTTTACTTCTGTTACGTGTTGATTCTTTTTCGCTTCACGAGCTTTCTTTTGAGCTTCAAAACGATATTTTTCATAATCCATGATTTTGCAGACAGGTGGCTGAGCATTAGGAGCTACACAGAAAAGATCCATATCATAATCATAGGCCTTTTCAAGAGCTTCTCTTCTCATCATGACACCTAGTTGTTCACCTTCTGGACCAATGACCAACACTTCTTTAAAACGAATGTTATCATTCACCAGTTCATCAGTTTTTCTTCTCGCAGTTATAATGGCACCTCCATAAAAATAAAAAGTGAGTCAAAGCCCACTCGTGTCAACTTAATTAAGTAGCACGGAACCCAAGTCCTATGGACATCAGGTGAGAAGTGGTCTTCTTCTTTCTACCTTTTATTACTTTAATAAGATATACAATATTTAAACAAAAGTCAATAGAATTAACGATTATTTATTTCATCTTGTAATTCTTTTAAAAGTTTAATTTCTTCATCAGTATATTGATGATCTTTTAATAAATCTTTACGATAAGCAAGTGTTTCATAAAGAGCCATTTTCTTACGCCAATGTGCTATTTTTTTATGATCCCCTGATAATAAAACATCAGGTACTTTCTTGCCTTCGAATTCATATGGTTTAGTATATTGCGGATATTCTAAGAAACAAGAATCGTAGCTTTCTTCATCAAGCGAATCAGATGATATCGCATCCTTTAATAATCTTGTAACCGCATCAATTAATACTAAGCTCGCTACTTCACCACCTGTAAGGATATAATCACCAATTGAGAATCTCTCATCGACATAGTCTTCAACTCGTGCATCATGTCCTTCATAATGGCCACAGATGATGACAATATCTTCTTCTTTAGACAATCTTATAGCATCTTTTTGAGTAAAAGGCTTAGCCTTAGGTGAAGTTATTAATACTCTTGATTTATCTGTTTTAACGCTTCTTAAAGCATCCACAATTGGTTCTACCTGTAGTAACATTCCTGCCCCACCACCGTATGGTGTATCATCAACATGACGATGTTTATCTTTGGAAAAATCACGAATATCAACAATCTTTACTTTAACTACACCTTTATTGATTGCTCTTTTAATGATTGATGAATTAAGAAAAGGAGGATAAATGTCTGGGAATAGTGTTAAGACCGTTATCCTCATAAAAGTCCTGCCATCTTAATTACTTCAATTTTTTGATTTTCTAAATCAACATTTTTAATAAATATTGGGAGGAATGGTACTAACTTTTCACTTTTGTCTTTTAAAACAATACGTAAATAGTTAGCACTAATACCATCTTCAACTCTTTTTACAAAACCAATTTCTTCCCCTTCGACAAATACTTTTAAATTCTCAAGATCTGAAAAATAATAACTTCCTTTTGGTAATGGTTTAATATCTTCACTAGCTTTATAAATCATATAATCACGTAGTTTTTCACTCGCGTTCATATCATCAATTCCTAAAAGTTTAATATAAGATCCTTTACCATCTTCTCTAAAACTCGATACTTCATAAGAGGTTGCATTATCTTCTTTAAGACCTAAATAAATAGTGGAACCTTTTTTAAAACGTTCTTTACCAAAATCTGTATAGGAGACAATCTTGATTTCTCCACGCACACCAAACGGACGTGCAACTTTACCAATTAATATCATACTCATACATCTATTATACAAAAAGAAAGGATGGTCTCCCATCCTTAAAGTGCTTCAAATTTAATTGTAATGCGTTTATTTTTGATTTTAGAAGCTACCTGCATCATTTGTCTGATAGAGGAAGCCATAACTCCTTGTTTCCCAATAAGCCTTGCGATATCGCTATCTTGTGCATAGACATAAAGTAAGATTTCATTTTCGTTAATGCTTTCAAGCTGTTTAACAGAAACATTATCTTTATCTTTGCATAAAGGCTTTACAAGATTTAAAAGAGTATCCTGAGCGTCGAACATTTTACTTAGTTCTCTTGCTTTCAGCGAATTCCTTCATGATTCCTTCGCTAGAAAGTAAGCTACGAACTGTATCTGTTGGGATAGCTCCGTTATTTAACCACTTTAAGCATTTTTCTCTATCTAAGTTTAAGATAGCTGGGTTCTTAGTAACATCATATGTACCAACAGTTTCAATTTCTTTAGAATCACGAGGGCTACGTGCATCAGCAGCAACAATACGATAGAAAGGCTTTTTCTTAGCACCCATTCTCTTCATTCTTAATTTAACCATTTTAAATACCTCCTACCTCATATATATTAATGATTTATTTAATAGAGTCAAGTATTTTTGTTTAACTGTTTAAATTAAAGCCCGAACATGCCTTTCATCGATGAAAATTGCTTCATTAATTTCTTCATCTTGTCATATTGATTTAAAAGTTTATTAACATCCCCTGTTGTGGTTCCTGATCCTTCAGCAATTCTTCTTTTACGTCCTGACATAATAATTGAAGGGTTTTCTCTTTCTTCTTTTGTCATTGATTGAATGATTGCTTTAGTCTTTTTAAATTGTTTATCAGCAGCATCGTCATCAATTGCTTTAGCTACATCACCAAATTGACCAGGCATCATTTTCATAAGGCCTGATAAAGGTCCGAGTTTTGTTGTTTGTTCTATTTGATGAAGTAAATCATCCATTGTGAATTGACCAGAAAGCAATCTTTGAGCTGCTTTTTCAGCTTCTTCCATATCGATTTTCTCTTGGGCTTTTTCAACAAGAGTTACAACATCTCCCATGCCCAATATACGATCTGCTAAGCGTTCTGGATGGAACACTTCAAAATCATCCATCTTTTCGCCTGTACCTAAAAATTTAACTGGAACTCCTGTAATAGCTCTAACTGAGAGTACTCCACCGCCTCTTGAATCACCATCAAACTTAGTAACTACAAGACCGGTAACATTTAATCTTTCATGGAAAGAAGATGCTACATTTACAATATCTTGACCAGTTAAAGCATCAACTGTAAGTAAGATTTCTTGCGGTTTTGCAATTGCTTTAATTTCTTCAAGTTCACTCATTAAAGCTTCATCGATTTGTAAACGTCCAGCAGTATCGATTAAACATACATCATAATGATTCTTTTTAGCGTATTCTAAACCTTCTTTTACAGCTGTAATCGCTACATTATCAGAAGCAGTATAAACATCGACACCAATTTCTTTACCTAATGTTTTTAATTGCTCAATAGCAGCTGGTCTAATAACATCAGCAGCAATTAATAAAGATTTTTTATTTAATTTATTTTTAAGATAAGAAGCTACTTTTGCAGCTTGAGTTGTTTTACCTGTGCCTTGTAAACCAACAAACATATAACTTGTAAGGCCAAGCTCATTAAAAGTTAAAGCTTCTTCTTCGCCTAATAAATTGATTAATTCATCATGAACAATTTTGGTTAAAGCTTGTCCTGGCTCAACATTTTTTAAAACTTCTTTGCCAACAGCTTCTTCTTTAATACGAGTTAAGAAATCCTTAACAACACCATAATTAACATCAGCTTCAAGTAAGGCTACTCTAATCTCTTTTAAAGTATCCTCCATGTTTTTATCGCTTAACTTTCCTTTGCCAGAAAGATTACGTAAAGCTTTAGAAAGTTTATCTTGTAAGTTATCAAATGCCATAATAATCACCTCTAATTGATTATTATAAATGATTAAGATGGTCAAAACAAACTATCATTTCTTAGCTGTTATAAAAAGTGATCTTCTCAGCCACAACATCTGAGCGATAATAAACTTCATTCTCTTTTAGATAATTATTAGCCGCTAATCGTCCTTTAATACCTACAGACATATTTTCTTCAATTCGTTTCTCAGCTTCTTCAGCTAATGATTTCCATAAAGTTACATCAAAGACCTCATTTTCATAATCACCTTCAGCATTTTTATAGGGTCTAGTAACTTCTAATAATAGATGACCAACTTTATTACCTGATGATGTTTCTCTAATACTTGGCTTAGCAATAACTCTTCCTACTAAAATAATTTGATTCATAATCCTCCTAATTACCTGCAAGAACAATCTAAAACAAAACTAAAGAGAACTCAAAACACAATAATTGCCTTAAATGGTAAAAAAGAGCAGATAGCTCTAGCTATATCTGCTCTATATGGGAATATTAACAACTATCTAGCTTTTAAATAATCTTCAGCGGCCTTTAAAACTTCTTTATCATTATCAAATGTTAATAAATTATATGCTGCATCATATGGTAAGAAATATATTTCATCTACTTCTTCTTTTTGAGGAATAGTTTCGATGTTTGGTGCATAAGCTACAAAATAAACAACTTCTTTATTAATACCATAAGCTGGTGAATAAGATAATGTCTTTCTAAAAGAGCTATCTAATTCTACTTCAAGATTTGTTTCTTCTTTAATTTCTCTTAATGTTGTAAGAATTTCAGTTTCATTAGCTTCAACATGGCCTTTGCACATAGCATAATGACCTTTAACCATCTTTTCAATTAAATAATATCTTTGATTGTCAATTAGACTATAAATAACAGCCCCACAGCTTTTCTCTTGTTTCATTAGCCAACACTTCCTTCCATATTCATTTTAAGAAGTTGATTAAGTTCAACAGCATATTCCATTGGCAATTCTCTTGTGAATGGCTCAATAAAGCCTAAAACAATCATTCGGGTAGCTTCTTCTTCACTTAAACCACGTGACATTAAGTAATATAATTGTTCCTCGCTAATCTTAGACACAGAAGCTTCATGTTCGATAGTTGATGATGTATTTTCGATGATATTTGTTGGGAATGTATCTGAGCCTGACAAATCATCTAAAAGTAAAGTATCACATGAAACTTTACTTTTCGCATGTAAAGCTTTCTTTTTAATATCAACTAAACCTCGATAATTAACACGTCCACCTAATCGGCATATTGATTTAGAAACAATATTAGATGATGTATATGGAGCAAGATGAATCATTTTAGCACCATTATCTTGGAATTGTCCTTTAGAACCTGAAGCAATAGATATCGCAGATCCTTTCGCTCTTTCACCTTTTAGAATGCAACATGGATATTTCATATTTAAATGAGAGCCAATGTTACCATCAACCCATTCCATAGAACCATCTTCATCAACAGTTGCACGTTGGGTAACAAGATTTAAAACATTTGTTGACCAGTTTTGAATTGTTGAATAACGCATATGTGCACGTTTTTTAACAATAATTTCAACAACACCAGCATGTAAAGAGTCTTTAGCATAAAGTGGTGCTGTGCAGCCTTCAATGTAATGAATATCAGCATCATCATCAACAATAATTAAAGTTCTTTCAAATTGTCCCATCTTTTCAGAATTAATACGAAAATATGATTGTAATGGTTTATCAAGCTTTACACCTTTTGGAACATAAATAAAACTACCACCAGACCAAACAGCAGCGTTTAATGCTGAGAATTTATTATCGGTATAAGGGATAACAGTACCAAAATATTCTTTAAAAAGTTCAGGATATAACCGTAAACCACTATCAGTATCAAGAAAGATAATACCTGCCTCTTTTGCTTCTTCTAACATATTTTGATAAACAGCTTCAGATTCATATTGAGTAGAAACACCTGCTAAATATTTAGCTTCAGCTTCAGGTATTTTAAGTTTTTCAAAAGTATTTTTGATTGTATCTGGAACATCATCCCAAGAGTCAGCAACTTTATCACTAGCTTTAACAAAATAAGTAAAGTCATTAAAATCAACTTCACTTAAATCGACACCCCAAGTAGGAGTAGGCATTTCAAGAAATTTATGATAAGCCTTAAGACGATATTCTAACATCCATTCAGGCTCTTTTTTATATGCAGAAATTTCTTTCACAATCTCTTCTGATAAGCCTTTATTTGTTTTAAAGATTGATACATCTT
>CAKUWO010000015.1 GCA_934699415.1 uncultured Erysipelotrichaceae bacterium | reverse complement strand
ATCGTATATATTATTGTCATTTGAAATCAATTCGCAAGCTGATTTAATCTTTTTGTTCGATTCATCCAAATGCCAATAATTTTTAGCCATATAATTCACAACAGTCTCTTTTTCTATAAGCTTATAGTCTATACCGCTTGGATTATTTTTGGTTTTGATGTCAAAATATTTAATTAAATCGTTTGATATTCTTCTTCCTTCCAAATAAATGTCATCATAAGAGAATGCATTAATAAATTTTAACTCCAGTTTATAGTTCACAATACTTCCTATATTAAACAACATTGGACATTCGGTTGCTGTATTGTAAATAATATCGTTCTTATAAGCTCTGAAACGGAAGTATCCTTCTTTAATTTCGCCATTCTCATCTAATAATTCCGGTGCTTTATAATGTTCCTTAATGAGCTTAATATATTTTTCTTTATCAATCTCGCCGTTAGCTTTAATGATTACTTTAGGAATATGAATAGCTATATGCTTAGCTTCTCTCTTGCCTTTCTTTTCAACTGTATAACGATAGAAGTCAACAGCTGCACAATTAATGGAGCTAAATATATGCTTGTCATTATTTACTCCAAGAATAGATAATACAGCCTCTTCGTCGTATTCTTTTTGTTTAAGAATAGTTGCATCAAAGAATTTGCCCATATAATTCTTTTCTACTTTATTAGAATAGAAAGGAACAGTCTTCTTGATTTGACTAATTATAGAATAGTCATTATTCCATGAAATGCCATAAGCTTTATAGAACATTGTTCTTAAGAATTCATCAAATCCCTTATCCTTCTTGTCAGCAGACAACATATCTTTAATCAATTGTTGATATGTTTTGTATTTGTCACTACTTGCTTTCTTGTTATTATTAATATTTCTAGAATCATAATTAGGATAATATGTTGATAATGTTTTATCAGCAACAATCAATAGTGCAGCATCGTGTGCATGGTGCTGATCACCAAATCCTCGATCTTTATCAAAATTAAATGATTTACGATATTGATGAGTATAGGCTGCTTTTAAAGAAACAATATGGGTTTCATAATCATGATATTTGTTATAAGCATTAAGAATGGATGTAAATTCTTTGATAATATATCTCGTATCTACAAGATTTTGATTAATAAATTTATCTAAATCATTGGTATTTTCTAATAATAAACGTTTCTTTTTATTATCTGAGATAAGTTTCATATCATATAACATTTCAACACGATTAACAAATTCGCCACTTGTTACAATGCGATTGCCAATTTGTTCACCGCTTTCGATAAATTGAAGTGGTAAGCGATCACCTTTTTTAGCATTGGCTAACTTAGAAATCAACATCTTATCATCCATTGAATCATCGCCAAAACCTCTTGGAAGGATGTGATCAATTTCATAATCTTCAAGACGATTAATATTAATTTTTTCGCCTGTTAATAAATCAATGCCGTTTTGGCATAAATATAAATCAATCTTCTTTTTATTGCTTGTAACATAGGGCTTAATTTGATCCCATTTTTCAAGTCCTGAAGATGCTTTATAATTCTTATTTTTCTTAAGTTGCTCATCGATTGATTTATAAAGTCTTTCTTTGTCTTCATAATGTTTAACTGACTGTTCTTTAATAACAGTATGATCTTTAAGATCTCTTGCTGTTTCAATAACTACTCTTTTTGGAACGCCAAAGGATTTTACTAGTTCATCATAAACTTTTAAAGCTTCATTTAATCCTCTAATAACAGTGCGAGATACTGGAATAACAGGACTTGTTCCATCCATCAATAAATCAATGCCTAACTTACCACCATTTTTCTTTAGTTTTTCTTCATATTTATTAGAAGAAAAGTCTAAAGCTACACCATTTTCATCAACTGCATTTGTAATATGATACATTTGCTCATTAGGGTGCTCAAAAGTATTATCTTCGAATAATAAAGACAATAAAGTTTCACCTTCGACACCGATCTTCTTATCCATGATGAAAGTTTTAGATAGCGCAAAGAAAGAATTTGATTTTAAGCGAGAGAATGCTTTAGCAACATTTTCACTATAATTCTTTTCGTTAACAAAGAAATCGATTTTGGTTTTCTCTTCGTTATATAGATTTATAGATAAGATAATATCTTCAATTTCATCAATCTTATCTTTTAATTCTTTATTTTCTGAGAATAATTCCATAATGGAATTAACTTTAAGTTCTGGAACCGATCTAACAATTGATGAATAAAGAGTGTATTTATTATTCATTTTACCTTCAATTTTAGAAGCTCTTCGAGGTCCGAAATAACTTAAGCCTAATAGATCAATAATATCTTTATATTTAACATCTCCACCTTTTAAGAAAAGATTATCAAAGATTTTAACCTTATCCTCAAATGTGAGATAGTAGGTATTTTCATCTAAATCTCTCGCCTCTAAAATGTTAAGTTCATTTACAATACTAAAAGTTTCAGCTATAAAAGAGCCTTTAGGTAAAGCAAATTCTTCCGGAAGATAGGTGCAATGAGAGCGCATGCGATCTTTCCAAGCTTTAATTGTTGCATATTCATCAACTGGAGAAATAGTATTATGCTTTTGCGCGTATTTGTAGCTATATTTAATTTTCCCATTCTTTTTAACCCAAGCATTCTTTGCGTCATTTTTTAATGGGCCAATGTAATAAGGAATTCTTGCGGAAATGATATCTTCGCATACTTCAATAAAATCATTAGTAATTTCTGGATAATATTTCTGCTGATTATTAAGAATAGCTTTAGCTTCTTTTAGATATAGACCATTAGGAAAATTATTTTCAAAGTTTCTAACAGATCTGAGATGCTTGGCTTTTTCACTACCTTTGCCTTTTAAAATCTTCTTATATTCTGCGAATTCTAAAGAATCAAGACCTTTCTGTATTTCCCTATCAAATTCCTCAATTTTATCAATTGCTACTTCACAAAGATAATCATGATCTTTCATGATTTGTGCCACATTAATCATGTCATGTAAATCAGCAAGATTTAATAAAATTTCTGGAGTTTCATCAGCTTCAGATGTTTTAATAACAGTTACTGTAAATTTATCCTTCTTATATTCTTCTAATATTTCACCAAAATCTTTTTTATTAACAGAATAATTTCTCAAATATTTGCAAATAGCAATTATTAGTTTTAATTCGTTTTCTTCAAGAACCATCTTTGATTCTTTGCAAAGTCTTTCAATCTCTTTGGAAACAGGTTTTTCCTTAAAAATCAGGGAAAGAATTGTCTTTTCGAATATTTCTTTATTACTGTCTGATAGTTCAATAGCTTCAGCTATCGCATCATAGAATCGTTCTTTGAAATCATCAAAAGTAATTGTTTCAGTGCCTGAAAAGTTAATTGTTTCTAACAAGAAATGGCCTCTTGCGTGTAACATACTGTATAGACATAAGAACAATTCTCTTTCACTTACTTTTTCTGTTAAAGCTCTTTTTCTTAAATGATAAATTGTTTTATCAATAGGTTTCTTAATAGAATCGTTATTAGTTGTAAAACAAAGATAGCCTTTTTGTTTGATTTCTTCTCTTGCTAAGATACAAAAATCATCAAAAGCATCTTTTAATTGGTCTTTACGCCATTTTTTACGAGCTAAATTTCTTCTTGCACCACGATTTAACCTTGGTTCTTTAGCTTCAGTAGCTTCATTAAAGACATGAGTTCCCATGTAAATAATATTTTTACCATCGCTTACAGCAGAACCGGTAGATGCAATACCGATATCAAACCCATAAACCAATTCTTTTTCCATTCTATTCTCCTTTACTTACAGAAATAATCATTAACTAAATTGTATCATCTTTATACTTTTAAAGCCCTTAATAAAAAGAGGTGATAGCCCACCTCTTCATCTATTTCCCTTTTAACACATCAGCCACTTCACTTATTGTAAGGAAAGCTGAAGGATCTATATCGTGAACAATACTTGTCATACGATAAATTTCAAATCGGCTGACAATGAAATAAATAACAGTCTTATTGTTATTAGAATAACCACCAACAGCAGGTAATAAAGTAGTTCCAGTCTTAAATTCTTCTAATAATACTTTATTAATTTCATCGGCTTTAGTTGTAACAATCATAACAGCTTTGGATCTATCAATACCTTCAACTACAAAGTCAATTGTCTTTAACCCTGCAGCATAAGTAACAATAGAATAGAGCGGTAAAATCCAGCTATTGATTACAACACCACAAATAATATAAAGAATGATATTGTAAATCATTACAAATGTACCAACAGTAATATTTAATTTATCAGCAAAAGTTACTGCCATTACATCAATGCCATCAATTGCACCACCATGTCTTATTGTCAAACCACTCCCTAGACCCGAAATAACACCACCAAATAAAGCACAAAGCAATAAGTCTTCGCCTGCTAATGGTGACGCAATACTGACATCGATTGGAAATACATCAGTAATTAAGTAAGAGAACAATGAATAAACACTAATGGTAAATAAAGAATAGATAGTAAAAGTAAAGCCGTGTCTTTTATAACCAAAAATAAATAAAGGAAAGTTAAGCAATAACAAGAAAATAGAAAGCGACCACTTGTCTGGCGTTAGTTGCGATAACAAGATTGATGTTCCTGAGATTCCTGAGTCATATAAATTAACAGGTGAAATAAATACTGTCACCCCAAATGCATTGATGCATCCTGCAATAAATAAATAGAAAAAGTTCTTCGGTTGTAATTTTTTATCCAATAGTCTGCTCCTTTCTTAAGATATCTAAGAAATGAAATGAATTTCCTAGCATATCAGCTCTTTCGCATATCGCGAAGTGATATTTCATGAATAAGGTAAATTCTTCATCACTTAGCTTTTTTAAATTCTCTCTAATCAATGAACTAATCGAATCTTCGGCAATAATTTTCTCACGGCATAATTCTGCGTCATGATTCAAAAGATCAATATCTTCTTTTCTAACATAAGAATAAAGTTCATTGCCACTTTCATTAATCTTCCAATTTTCATCAATAAAAGATAAAGATTCTTTGATATGTCCTTCTCTAAAACCATGTTCCACAATCGCATAATCGTTATTAATATAAGACACCAGAATAACGCCCTCTTCTTTTGTTACTCTTTTGGCTTCTTTTAAAGCTTTTACTTTATCTTCATAACGATGCAAATGATATAAAGGTCCAAATAGTAATGTCATATCAAACGATTCATCTTTAAAAACACTTAAATCTAAAGCATTACCTAAAAAAGCTTTACAATTACTTTTTTTAGCTTTCAGGACACCAAGATTAGTTTTGCATAATTCTATAGCCGTAACATCATACCCTTCATTAGCTAAAGTACAGCTATATTTACCAGTACCAGCACCAATATCAACAATTGAAGGATGTTCATAATTATTAAGATAATCATGAATGTACTTCATCGCTGTTAGATATTCTACTTGCCCTCTTAATGAATCTAATCTTTTATCTTCATTGAATTTATTGTAATAATCTTCAAGTCTCACTTATTTATTTTATCACAAATCATAAAAACAATGATTATCCTAAACGCGCAAAGAATTTCCAGCCATTATCTTTAAGCCATTTTTGTTGAACCTTATAGTTTGGCAAAACATTTTCAATTTCACGATAGAATTCTTTAGAGTGATTCATATATTTGCGATGCGCTAATTCATGAACAACTACATAATTAATAATTTCATCATCGGTAAGCATTAATAGACAATTGAAGCTTAAATTGCCATTACTACTACAACTACCCCATAAAGTCTTTTGTTGACGAATAATAATCTTTCCATAATCAACATCAAGTACCAAAGAATAATATTCAACTTTTTCTTTAATAACAACGGAGGCTATTTCTTTTAAAGCCTTAATTTCCTTTTTGGTCAATAACGGTAGATTATATTTCTTGCGCTCTTCAAATTTCGCTAACTTCTTATCTAACCAAGAAGATTCTTTCTTTAAAAAGCTTCAATACTGGCATCAGATGAAAACAAAGGTGCTCTAACAATAATTCTATCTTGTTTAACGGTTAACGATATGGTGGTTCTTAAACTACGATTAATTTCTACTTTGAAACCTTTATATTCAAGATTATCTTTCATGTAGTAATAATAACACTTAATAGTTATTATAAAGTTATAGAGATATAATTTAAAAAGTTTTATATTGAAGATATCAATGTTTCAAGACTAATATGTATGTAAGGTGACTACTATAGCCACAATAAAATATCTTCTTACTACTTCTATTTAAAATCATGATATCAAGGTAAAAAGAAAAATATTATATCAAGGAGGCTTATATGTGTACTGCTGCAAGTTATAAAGGAATCTTTGGAAGAAATTTAGATTATGATTTTGGTTATGGGCAAAAAATACTAATTACACCACGTAATTTTCCTTTATCTTTTAATCACGCCCCACGATTGAATAACCATTATGCAATTATCGGTTCTGGTATTATTGAAAAAGAATATCCAATGTATTTTGATGCTATTAATGAAAAAGGATTAGGTATTGCTGGCTTAAACTTTGTTGGAAATTGTGTTTATCATGAAGCAATCGATGGCAAAACAAATATTGCTCAATATGAGCTTATTCCGTATATCTTAAGTACTTGTGCAAATGTTAAAGAAGTAAAGGAATTGTATAAAAATCTTAATATTGATAATGAAGTAGTATCGGATCGTTATTCCCCTGCTCAACTTCATTGGTTTATTGCTGACAAAGAATCTTCAATTGTTTTAGAAACAGTTAAAGATGGTTTGAAGTTATATGATAATCCTGTTAATGTTTTGACCAATAATCCACCATTTAATATGCAATTATTTAATTTGAATAATTATGCTCATTTATCTAAAAAAGATCCTGTAAATAGTTTCGGAATAGAACTTACAAGATATTCTAGAGGTATGGGCGCTATGGGATTGCCTGGTGATTTATCATCAATGTCAAGATTTGTTAAAGTTGCTTTTACTAATCATTTTTCTGAATCTTTAAATGATGATCATTTAAATCAATTCTTCCATATCTTACATTCTGTTGAGCAACAAAATGGTTGTTGTGAAGTAAAAGATAGAAGTTATGAATATACCATTTATTCTTCAGCTTGTGATTTAGATAAAGGTATTTATTATTACACCACATATACCAATCATCAAATCAGTGGTGTTAATATGCATCATGAAAATCTTGATGATAGTTCTTTAATTGAATATCCGATGTTAGAAGAAGAAACAATTAAAATGCAAAACTAAAAGAAACTCTAAGTAAGGGTTTCTTTTTTAAGGTTTGATAGATTACATACAAATAAAAATCCCTTCTTTGTGTTATCTGCTTGGTCAATTAATAAACTACAAAGAAGGGAGGGACATATTCTGTATAATTATTATATCACAGAATTTTCAATTTAGATAAAGACGATATCAACAATTTATATTGCTTTTAAATTAATGATGGCGTTTGCGCTAGAATTGAAATAATAGCAATAGCTAAAAGAATGATGAGTGTCACTAAAAGGATGATTTTAATTGTTTTATACATAGAACACCTCTCTTATATCTTTATTCTAGCCTAAATAAACGATTATTTTTTGAAGATGAATAAATATTCGTGGGCAATTAACAAGAAGTTATACTTTATACTATTTGTTTTCCAATACCCAGTGGCTTTGCAATTATGTTGCTCCTTAATAATCAATTCTTTTAAAGTAAAGCCCACATCTTGAAATATCTTCATAACATCAAAAGACATCGGAATCATGCAACCTTTTTGCCTTGTATCGCCCATTAAAATAGCACAGTATTTATCTTTTTTTAAAACACGAAAACTCTCAGATGCAACTTTTTTCATTTCTTCAAGAAAATCATTGACTTTAAGAAGAGATAAATCATCACTTAAATTTTCGCTATACTTGATGATATTTGCATATGGTGGATGAGTACAAATGAGATCTATGCTGCAATCATCAATAAAATCTAAATTTCTTGCATCTCCTTTATGGATGAAAACTTGTCCATCAGCACCTTTGTGCTCGAAATTAATTTTATCTCTACATCTATCTAATGCCACATCATTAACATCGACACCAATGATATTACGATTTAATAATTTAGCCTCAACTAAGGTTGTGCCACCCCCAGCAAATTGGTCAAGAATTAAATCCCCTTCCTTAGAATATCTTAAAATAAGATTTCTCGGAATATATGGTGACCAATTGCCTCGCCACTTTGCATCATGTGTTGCCCAATTACCCCTTTTAGGAAAAGACCAATGAGTAGTCATTTCCAATTCAAAATCTTCAGGCTCCCATTTTTTTATTTTTTTGGTAGTCATTTAATAACCTTGTTAATAACCCCTTCTTCTAAATCTTTAATATTGTAAATATGCTCCATAATATCAAATGTTTCTTCAAGATTGTGACGAGCACTAACCCATCCTTTACCATCAGTAAACCAAACAAAAGAGAAACCATCGATAGTATCACTTTCTTGGGCGAGTGTTTTGTAACTTCTTGCTGTTTCATTCAGCTTGCTTCCACCGCCACCGTAGAAATTGGTTTCAATGCCATAAATCATATTTGGTGTTTTTATAACAAAATCAAAGCGTTTTTCAGCTTTGCCTTTATTAGATATAGCTGATAAATCTAATCCACACATATCGGTGATTTCACTAATATAGGTTTCTTTAAAATAGCTTTCATCTTTTATAAAACCGGCTTTTTTAATATAACTTTCAACCAAGTCTTCCATTAAATGCCCACCACGATTTTTTCTAGCATTAGTATCAAGACCTGTTTCAATTCCAGTAATATAATCAACAAGATTATTAATTATATGATTTTCAATCAAATCAAATAAACCGGTTTTGCGCATAAAAATCTTGTATTGTTCAATACTTTGATTGGGCTTTTTGAAGTTGTAATTAAATTCACCACTTTCATCGGTAACATGTATTTCATCAGATCTTATAGCCAACAACAAGGGCACACATTTCAATATTTCAGGATATTTTTTCAATAATTCATCAAAATCTTTTTCAATATTTTGAGAACCGATTAATGAATTCATGATGTTTAATTCAATTTTTATTTTATCAACGTTATTATATATCTTCTCGAAATCAGTGTAATAACCGTAGTTAGCAATACTATCACGAAAGCTAGATAACCATTCATTAAAATCTCTTAACATTTCATTTCTCCTCAAAAGATGTAGGCAACCCTATCTTTGAAAGTGGAATATTATTGAAATAGTAAAAGCATCCCACGCTTTCAATATATTCTAAAGCATCTTTATATTTAGGATCCCTGAACCAATCACAAAGAACATAAATAAATTCCACATCAACTCCAAGTGGTTTCATTAGCTTTTGGTATTCTTTTCTCTTAAAATCACATGTTTGTATTTTTTCATCAACAGAGCCTTTGGAATTTTGATATTTATATTCAATAATGAAAAGCTTGTTACTCTCTTTTATATAAACACTATTATCAGGTAATAGTTTTTTAGAAATATATTTATTCCAATCTATTCCTTCTTCTTTCAAATAACGATATAGTGCGTGTTTTTTATATAAATAGGCAATTTCTTCTCCATTGTAATAAACAACATCATTTTTAACTTCGTATTCTTCGATATTGTTTATAGTTGTTGCAAGTTCTGTTTTTCCTTCAAAAATAAGTCCTGTTTTGGTGTTTGCACCACCTTTCCCGTCCTTTATCATTTAAACCCCCTTAAAAATTGGAAATAAGTAATTCTTTTATCTTGCCTCTTGCTTCTCCTTTGCAATTAATCATTCTAGAAGCTTCGACGCGTTTAATTTTGTGAGAAGCATAAATTTCATCAAAGAAATTATCGTCTTCATTAACATTTTTAGGATCTGAGTTACTGATAACAATTTTTGCGCCTTTTTTGTCTAATTCATTTACAAAGTACGCTAACTCAATTTGTTCTTTATCATCAAATAAGTTTTCTGTATATGCAGTAAAGCTTGCTGTTGATGTAATAGGTCTATATGGTGGATCGAAATAAACAAAAGTCCTATCATCTATAAAATTTATCGATTTTTTATAATCACCGCAAACAATGTTTACGTTCTGCAATTTTTCAGAAACAATTCTTAAGTTTTTCTCATCACAAATAATGGGATTCTTATATATGCCCATAGGAACATTAAAATAGCCTTTGCTGTTTACACGATATAATCCATTAAAACATGTCCTATTAAGAAAAATCATTAGAGCTGCTTTTTCAACATTTAATCCATTATCACCATTAGCTTTCAAAAGATTAAATCGCTCTCTTTTTAAACCAAAATATATTTTCCTATCAAATGCATCTTTCGGAATAAATTCGTCTTGCATGACATAAAGTAAACGAATTAACTCATTCACATTATCACGTATAACAATATATGTATTTATCAATTCAGCATTTATATCACTAATATAAATTTCTTCTAACGTATATTTATTTAAAATATCAAAAAGAACAGCACCACCACCAATAAATGGTTCAGCGTATTTTGTGATGCCAAGTTTATCGAAAGGATAATACTTTCCTATTTCAGATAGTAATTGATTTTTGCCTCCCGCCCATTTTAAAAATGGTTTGGCTTTATTTTCAATATTTTTTGAGCATTCACTAAATCTGGCATCTGCTGGTTTTTCGGTGTCTGATGGTATAATCCACATATTTTCAACCATTGCCGCATTTTTAATTCTATTTTCAGAACAAAGCACATCCACTCTTCTTTGTGATATTCCCCATTTCTTTGCAGCCTCTTTAGCAGATATAAATTCCATTGTTAAACCCTCCAGAATTTAATATCTCTATTATATTCTAAGTCTGGAATAATATCATACTAACTAAGCGGAGGAAGGAAGCTGGCAAGCCTCCTTTCCAACACCAGCTTCTAATATATTGTTGAAAAAGATGTATTGAATTCCTAATAAAATGCTAATTTTTAGGTCAACATTCTTTTTATTGACATCATTCTTTTAATATTTTATATTCTAGAAGTAAAAGCTATGACGAAGAGCGCTTTCCAAAGGAAACTCAAAGAGAGTCTACACATGGTGAGAGTAGATAGTGGAAGTTGGAAAAGTAAATCACTTCTGAGCTTATATGCTGAAATTAGTAAGCATATACGTATCGAGCAACGTTAAAAGTTCAGGGCTTGATAGAGCCTAATGAGTTGGCATATATCTATATGCAATTTGAGTGGTACCGCGGGTTAAAAATAGGCTCGTCTCATCTTTGAGACGAGCCTATTTTATTTGGAAGGAGAAATCTATGAAATTAGAAAAAAGACAAATGGTATTAATCAGTTTTATGCTCTTCTCTTTGTTCTTTGGTGCTGGAAATTTAATCTTTCCGCCATTTTTAGGGCACAGTGCCGGTTCAAACACTCTAGTAGCAATGCTAGGTTTTCTTGTTACCGCAGTTATTCTGCCTGTTTTGGGTATCATTGTTGTCACTCAATTTGAGGGTTTAGATAAATTGGCATCAAAAGTTGGTAAAAGATTTTCTTATGTTATGACTTTGCTCATTTATTTATCTATTGGCCCAGGACTTGGTATCCCAAGAGCCGCTTCCGTCCCTTTTGAGATGGCATTACCCCTTATCTTCCAAACAATATCAATCTAACTTTTGCTCGTGTTCTGTATTCCTTATTATTCTTTTTAACTGCTTTATGGCTTTGCTTAAATCCTAAAAAATTAGTAGATCGCATCGGAAAAGTATTAACACCCACCTTATTATTTCTACTTGTTTTATTATTTAGTAACTTCTTATTTAAAGGAAAAGTAAATATTGCTGAGCCTGTTATTTCTTATGCAACAAATCCTTTCCTTAAAGGATTCACTGAAGGTTATAACACCATGGACACCATTGCTGCATTAAACTTTGGCCTTGTAATTGCCATAGCATTAAAAAATTTCGGTTTAGAAAATAAAAAAGATCGCATGCATTATACCTATCTAGCTTGTTTTTTTGCTGGTTTAATATTAACCCTTGTATATATGATGCTTTCATATATGGGAATGTGTAGTTCTGCTGTATATCCTTTGCAAGATAATGGCACTTGGACTTTAAGATGCATTGTGCAAGAAATATTCGGTGAATTTGGTGCCATCCTTTTAGCTGCTATTTTTACCCTTGCTTGCCTTACAACTTGTGTCGGATTAATTAATTCAATCTCACAATTCTTCACCAAATTATTTAATAAGATTTCTTATAAAACATGGGCTATTTCAATTACCGTTTTCTCTTTTTTAGTTTGTAATTTAGGTTTAAATATGATTTTAAGCATTTCTGTTCCTGTACTAAATGCCATTTATCCAGAATCAATTGTCTTAATTCTTTTAGGGCTCAGCGATGAATTATGGAAAGACAACAAATATATTTATCCGCTTGTTGTCGGAGCTACAACAATCGTTAGCGTTATCCATGCAATGGAAGGAATTGGTTTAAATATTCCTTTTGTATCTAATATGGTTAAATTTTTACCTTTCTATGAAATGGGATTTGGGTGGCTCAGTGTTGCCACTCTTGCTCTTGTTGTGAGTGTAATTATTAATTTATTTACAAAATGTGATAACATCTGTTCATGAATATCTTATTTTCAATAAATTCTAAATATATCTTTTTAGCTAAATCATGCATTAAATCAATGTTACGTTTTGACGAAAACTTTAATTTCTACATTTTGCATCACGATTTAACAATCGATAATCAAAATGACTTGATAAATAGTTTTAAAAATTGTTCATTCCACTTTATTGAAGTAAACGAAGATGAATTTAAAGAATTTCCAATTTCTTCACGATATCCTTTAGAAATCTATTATCGTTTGTTTGCCTCATTACTTTTACCTATAGATTTGGATCGTATTTTATATCTTGATGTTGATATTATCGTCATCAACAGTTTAAAAGAATTATACAATATGGATTTTGAAGATAATGCTTATATCGCATGCACACATGTTGGCGAAGGCATGAAGAAAGTAAATTCAATTAGACTCGGTTTGGACAATGATAAACCATATATCAATACTGGTGTTTTATTGATGAATCTTGATTATCTAAGAAAAAATTTAAATAAAACAGATATCTTAAACTATGTTAATAAATATAAAAGTCGTTTGGTTTTATTTGATCAAGATGTCTTAACTGCTTTATATGGCGATAAGACAAAGATTGTTGATTATCGTAAATATAACTTAAGCGAAAGAATGTATGGTTTTTATAATCTGCGTTATCCTAAGAATAAAATGACCATGGACTGGGTAAGAAAAAATACCGTTATTATTCATTATTGCGGTCGTAATAAGCCATGGAATAGTACATATTTAGGACAATTTGATTGTTTCTATAACGAAATAAAAGCGAGCTGAATGAACTCGCTTTTTTAATTATTCAATCTAATATCTTAATTGGTGTTACTTCATCAATTAATATCATCGCATCATATAAAATATCCGCTCTTTGATATATACGATAGCTCATCGGCAATAGACGCATAATAAATGAATATCTTTCACCTAGGCTTCCCATATATTGATAATCATCTAAAGCATGAAATATTTCACTATCTTTATCCACCTTACTAAAATCGATATAAGCTTTACTTAAACCACTTAAATTTAATGTTTTAGCCAAAGGATCATGCGAATAAAATGTCTTTACAATCCTTTTATTTTTAGCTGGTAAATTACATTTCGATTTATAGAAATCCGTTCCAATGACATAATAACCATTATCTTCTTTTGATAACCACTTACCCATTGAATCGTAACTTTCCCATTTGGCTACATGCTCATTATGACCGGTGATGAATATTGTTTGATAGCCTTTCTTTTCTTCTTGTCGCAAAATCCATTCAACATTTTCGGCCATATATTTATCTCTTAATAAACTGCCGTTATCACTATTATTGATATCAATATTTTGTAATAGAACAGTGGCATATTGTTTAATTAATTCATCGTCATTTTCTTTTAAAGCTAGTAGTTTTTCGTTATCTAAAGAATCGAGATTTAAAGCTTTTAAGCTATAGCTTGTTCTTTGCATATCAAAACCATAGAATCTTAAATCATCTTGATGGTTTGCATTATATTTACGCATATATTCAATGATTTCAATCATTTGTTCTGTTTGATATATTTTAAAACCTGCCTTTGAAATAACATCCAAAGGATTTCCTTTAGCGCCATGAATATAATCATTAATTTCTAAACAACCACCAAAATCAGCTTCAAGAGCAAATGCTTTCACATTGTATTTTTCAACTAATTTCTTAAATATTTCTAACTTTAATTCTTGAAATTCTTTATTGCCATGGCTCGCTTCTCCTAATGCAATAATCTTTGAATCTTCAGGAATAGTAAAATCGGTTATTTCTTTTGCATAATTTTTAAATTCATCAAGGTTTAAACTATCACCAGTACTAAATCCACCAAAATACATAAATATATTAATAATAATAATTAATATTATGACAATACCAATAATTATCTTTTTCATTTAATTTCCTTTAACAATTCTTCGGGTGAGATATTAAATAACTTAGCAAGAGCAATCAAGTTAGAGGTGCTTGGATCAGATGTCCCATTCTCCCATTTAGACACCGCTTGTCTGCTAACGCCTAATGATTCGGCAACAAATTCTTGAGTCATCTTATTTTCTTCGCGATGTCCTTTAATTACTTCACCTAAGCTTCTTTTAATGATATCTTTTTCTTCTCTTACATCTTTTGTTCTAAGATATTTTAATAAAGCCTTAATAGCTAGGAAGCATAAAGTAAATAGTATAACAACAATCGCAATGCCAACAAGTAAATCAAGTCCGAATAAAATATACCCTAAATATACATAATGTTTCATAATTTTTCCTCCATTGCCATCATTTTATTGATGATGCTTAGTTGCTTCTATAAATTATTGCGATACTTTTGGTTGCGTATTCATTTTAAAAAGCTTATAGCACTAATAATAACTTAATGTTATAGTATAAATAGTTCTATTTTTAACTATTTAATATAAAATGTTAGACCAAACACAAGATAACAGGGGGGGTAGTTCAATATGACAAACGAAATCGTGAATGTGCCTGAAATAGGTGGCAAATTACGTAGCAAAAATATTTTAAAATTACCGGAAGCAATTTCAAAAGCTAGTGGCATTATCGTTAATGGTCGCAAAATAAGAAGTTTTGTCTTTACAACTGATTTAGCAATTATTAGAAATTGTGATGCTGATGCTGTGTTTGCAGTTTATCCTTTTGCCCCACAACAAGCAATTAGCGATGCTATTATAAAAGCTTCCTATATTCCAGTATTTTGCGGAGTAGGCGGTGGTACAACCAAAGGTTTAAGAACTGTTTCATTAGCCAAAGATGTTGAATGTCAAGGAGCCATGGGTGTTGTTTTGAATGCACCAATTTCAAATCTTAATCTTTTAGCTGTTAGAAAAGCAATTGATATTCCTGTAATTATCACAATTACTAAAGAAACAACCGATATTCAAGCAAGATTAGATGCTGGAGCATCAATATTAAATGTTGCTTGTGCTCAAAAAACACCAGATGTTGTAAGAATGATTCGCACTAAATATCCTGATTTACCAATCATTGCCACTGGTGGTAAAACCAATGAAACAGTTGAAGCGGTAATTAAAGCAGGTGCAAATGCTGTTACTTATACTCCTCCTACAACTCAAGAATTATTTAAACAAATCATGGTCAATTACCGTGATGAATAATCATTATTAATAATCTCATAAAGACATATTAAAGCGCCAATTCCTTGGCGCTTATTCTTATTCGAATTCCACAGTACCTGTAGGCTTAGGTGTATAGTCAAATAAAACACGATTGATACCAGGTACTTCATGAGTAATACGATCTGTAATATGAACCATTAATTCATGAGGGATTTCAGCAACAGTAGCAGTCATGACATCAATTGAGCATACAGCACGAACGATGCAGCACCACTCAAATGCGCGTTTACCATCTTTAATGCCAGTAGATCTAAATTCAGGAACAACAGTAAAGTATTGCCATACCTTTTCAGCTAAACCATTCTTATCAAATTCTTCACGAAGAATTGCATCTGATTCACGAACCGCTTTTAAACGATCACGAGTAATAGCACCATGGCATCTTACACCAAGTCCTGGGCCTGGGAATGGCTGACGATAAACCATTGAATGAGGTAATCCTAAAGTTTCGCCTACAACTCTAACTTCATCTTTAAATAAAGTTCTAACTGGTTCAACTAATTCAAACTGCATATCTTCAGGAAGACCACCAGCATTATGATGAGCCTTAATACCTTCTTCAGATTCTAAAATATCTGGCCAAATTGTGCCTTGTGCTAAGAATTTAATGCCTTCAAGTTTTCTTGCTTCTTCAGCAAATACTTCAATAAATTCTCCACCAATAATCTTTCTTTTAGTTTCAGGATCAGCAACACCTGCTAATTTATCTAAGAAACGATCGCTGGCATCTACATAAATAAGATTGGCATTCATTTGGTCGCGGAATACTTCAACAACCTGTTCTGGTTCTCCCTTACGAAGCAAACCATGATTAACATGAACACAAACTAATTGTTGACCAATAGCTTTGATTAAAAGCGCAGCAACGACAGAAGAATCTACACCACCAGATAAAGCTAAAAGAACTTTCTTATAGCCTACCTGTTCTTTAATTAAAGCGACTTGTTCATCAATAAATTTTTGTGCTAATTCCGGTGTTGTAATTCTTTCCATATCAACCGGGCGTCTAATTTCAGTTACGTTCATCAAAACCCTCCTATTTATAATCATTTAAATACGTTAATATTTTACATTATTTTATATGCAAATTAACCAATATAACGACATTTAGTCAGCAATGTATATGATTGATTCTATCGCATATATCTATTTGCATAAGAACGATGTTAGATATATTGGAAAAAATTTGATATTATTTTCGTTTCCAACATCTTTTTGCGAAAGAATAATACAATCCTTTACATGCTTTGAATACTTTTTTCCGAATTCACTTAGCGATTCGTGTTTCCCAGTCCCAGAAGATTTTACTTCAATAGCAGATATTTTTGCCCCCTTAGATATTAAAAAATCTATTTCATAATAGTGCGTACTATCCTGCTTTTCCCATGTATGATAATACAATCCCCTACCAGAAGCCGCAATCATTTGTGCAACCAAATTTTCATACAAGTACCCTAAATTTGCTGGAAGCTTATCAGATAAAAGCTTTGAATAGATTTCATTTTCTACAGATGGCCTATCGATAAACATTAATGTAACAAAAAGCCCAATGTCTGAAATATACAATTTATAACTGTCCAGGTCTTTTGAAAGTGTCAAACTAACCCTAGGATCTGTTGAATTATATGAAGGAAGTATAGTTTTTGTATCTATTAACTCATATATCATTCTTTCATCTTTAGATGTTTTCCTCTTCTTTATAGCTGTAGAAATACGATACTTTTTAGAATCTTTCGATAACTGTGCTGGTATTGAATGATAAATTGTAGACAGATTACCTGTTGGATCTAGTTTTTTGAAATCATCTTCGTATAGTTTAATTATTTGTCTTTTTACTTGGTCAATGACAGTGAAATTATCACCATTAATAAAGCTTTCAACTGCTTGAGGCATCCCACCAACAGCCATATAAAGTCTTATGTCTCTCATTAACTTACGATTAGTTTCTTGCCCAATACTTTTATTTAAATTGTATATTTTTTCCAACAAAGAATAATTTTTACTTGTCGCAAGACAAAATTCTTCATAATCCATAGGATAAACTTCAATTTTCATTTCTTCCGATGGTATCAAAATATTTTTAACATTCTTTTTAATAGATATTAACGAACCAGTTTCCAAGTAATGATATCTACCATCCTTTACTAAATGTTTAATTGCTTGTCTAGCTTTAGGAAACAATTGAACCTCATCAAAAATAATAATAGAATCATGTTCACATAAATCAATACCTCTTATTGCCTGTAAACGCAAAAAGAACATATCTAAATTATTAATATCATCAAAACAAGCAATTTCCTCGTTTGAAGTATCAGAAAAATCAATCAAAATATATGATTTGTATTCATTTTTAGCAAACTGTTCAGCAATTGTCGATTTGCCTACACGCCTTGCTCCTTCAAGTAATACAGCATATTTATCAGCATAATTATTTTTCCACTCCAACAATTGATCATATACTTTTCTTTTAAAATACATTAAACACCTCTTTCTTACAATAAAAGTGCATTTCTTCAAAATTATATTAGTACAAAAAGTGCATTTCTTCAATATTTTAAATCATGAAAAAGTGCATTTCTTCAATATTTTACCAAAATAATAGTTTAATCGATATATATAACATGTTCAAATTTGCCAAAATTCTCGTTTTTTGGCAAATTTGAACATTACTTTTAATAATCAAATTTATGTTCACCAACAGCGATTGTCTGCGTTAACTTTTCATCTTTATAAGGCTTTCTAATCTCAATTAGATTTAATACTGTATAACCGCGCTTTCTTAAAAACTCTATCATGCAATGATTATTAGGATGAACATAATTATAGACAGTCTCATTGCCATATAATTCAGCAAGTTTTTCTGCTTTATCATGCAAAGCAGTTGCAACACCCAAGCGTCGATATTTTTCTTTAACATAAATAGACTCTACCCATACAACATCATCCTGGATACGACAAACCATATACCCTGCATAATCTTCATCTGCTAAAGCTACAAACACTGGAAAATCAGCCAATAGATATTCATCCATTTCTTCTTTACCAGCTTCGATATTGGGTGTCGATACTATTCCTTTATATGAACGCAGTTCTACTCTAAACAAAGCCACCATTTCTGCTAGCTCATCATTGATATCATTTAATTTAACTTCTCTAATTTCCATTTTCATAATCAAACATTTACAAATCAATCCAAATTCCTTCATCCCTAATTAACGAATTGGGTAAATTCCGATAGAAACTTTGTGCATCTTTATTACTTGCAATAAGGCCGACTAAGACATTTACGTTATATTGTTCCTTTAAAGATTTTCTAAGATGTTCCATTAAAGACTGTGCTATACCGTTATGGCGATAGCTTTTTAAAACACAAATCCAATCTAAATATGCTTTTATAGAACCATCAAAATGACTAGGAATTAAGCTAGAATCTATGCGACCAACAACCTTATTATCAACAAAAGCTAGATAACTAATGCTTGTTTGAAAGATTGGATTGTTAAAGCTTTGAAAAACCGATTCTTTATAAGCCTCATCAATTTCCCAGCCCCAAAAATCTTCTTGCTTTCTAAGTTCATTTTCAAAAGCCAAGACATCTTCTATTCTTTCTTTGGTATATAGTTCTATTCTTATTTGCATATTAATTCTCCGAATAATTTTTAAACCATCTATATTATTATCTAACAAATTACATTACTTTGCTTTAATTATCAACTAATTAGATTATTGATAAAAAGCTTAAGTACACTTTATTGTAAATATTTTGACAATATATCTAATTTTATCTTTACTCTTAATAAATATACAAAAAGCACATCGAAAACTCGATGTGCTTAATTGCTTATTCCAACAAATTATTTAACTAAAGCAGCTTCTAATGAAACATTACTTGTATCAACTGGAAGGATAGCCTTAACTGATCCAGTCTTAACAGTGAAACTGTAATCTGTATCTGCTGGTGTATATGTATCTGGGTCATAAGCAGTAATAACGATTGCTAATCTGTGACCTGCAGGTACTTGATATACGTTAGGTTGTAAGAACATTGTGTAATCATGATATTCACCTACAACTGGAACGATTGATTCTGCAGAAGTTGCAGAAGCGAATCCAGATGCTGGGTTAGCAAGATCTGCCCAACCTTCAGCGATGACTTTATAGTCACGCTGCATTGGTGCAAAGTTCTTGATATCCATCTTAGTTACACCAGAACCCATCCAATGGTTGCCTTCGCCACCTTCGACAACGTAAGTATCAACATGATATCCAGGTTTGTCGAATAAAGTGAATGGTTCATCATCTAAATCAACAAGTAAAGCATTAATAATGATGTTATTATTTGCGCCTTCTGTTGCATGTGCAAGAGCAGCACTGAAGTCTACTTCAACTGTGCCCTTAATTGTTAAATCATTTTTAACTTCAGCTTGGAAAATAGCATTTGCAGTAGAAGGAACTTTAGATACAAATTCGTCATGTCCCATATTTTCATCTAAACCTGCAGCAGCATAATCAGCGTTGATTGTTACTTCTTCTTCACCTGAAACTGTAATTTCAGCCTTGTTTTTACTCTTGTATGAATTATAAGAAATCCATTCGTTTTCGTCATGGTTGCTTTGAACTAAAGCTTCTGGTAATTTCTTTTCAATATCATTGTTAATGCCATATAAGTAATGAGAATACCAAGCATTCAAGAGATCATCATAACTATGACCTGCAATAGGGATTGAGAATCCTGAAACATCATCAAAGATTGTATAATTTCCAGGTTCCATCCAACCTACTTGAGCAATCCACATATCTTTAGTAATTACTAATTCACCATCATCTTCAGGTAATGGTCCGTGAGTATCTTGATGAGTTGGAGTGATATGATCACCCTGATGCATTAACATCTTAACTTCTAAACCAGCTTTTTTGAATGAATCATACATCATTTCAGCTTGTTTAGTACGTACGTTATAGTCATTTAAGCCTTGTACGATTAAAGCACTGCATTTGAAGTTATTACCTAATGTATAATCACGCTCAGACCAAGCGAGATCATTATAATCGTTGCCATTAGCGAACATATCTTCAGCTAATTGATGTAAATAAGCACCATAGCTTTCTTCGATAGTTGCCCAATCTTCTTTATCGATATAACGTCCAGCGCAATACATAGCTAAACCAGCAATCTGCTCATCATTACCAATATTTACGCCTTGGCAGTTATAGTAATCATACCAGCTAGCAATACCAGAAACTGGAACGATAGTCTTTAAGCCTTCAACACCTGTTGCAGCTAAACCAAATTGAGTAGTACCAGCATAAGAGCGTCCAGTCATACCAACACTACCATTTGACCAATCAGCTTTAACTTCGATATTGTTTTCTTTATCGGTATAAGCTACGCGGTCACCTGTTAACCATTCAATAATTGCAGCGAATGCATCAATTTCAACATCACTACCGCAAGTTTCGAAACCTTCAGAACCGTTAGTACCAATACCAGCTGATAATACAACTGCATATCCACGAGCTAAGAAGTAATCATACCAATCGATATCTTCATAGTCAGTAATGCCTTCATATGGGCTGAAATAGAACCATTCATCCTGAGTTGCTTTTGCTGCAACTTCAAGAGTTGTCATTTCGCCTTCTGGTGTACGAGCTGCTGGTTGAGCATGTAAAGATTCCATGTCAAATCCAACACCTGCACCTGGTAAACTATCGATTGATTCGCCACTTGAGCATCCAGAAATATATGGACGAGCTTCATAAATAGTAGCAGCTTTATAGTCACCTTCAGCAGCTGACTTAGGTAATTGAACAACAGCTTTGACTAAATCTAATTTACCATCGCCGTCTGTATCATAGTCAGTTTCTACATATACGCTATAACGTAATACATCACTATTTTCGTTAGTATAGCCTTTTACAGTACCCTTAGTATAAGGGAAAATTGGCTGAGCCATACCATTGATAAATAATGGTTCAAGTTTATCGCTTGAAACAGCTTTCTTAACTTGAGATACAACATCCATCATAGAGTTGAAATCTTTACTCATAATTTGAGCATCAAGATCAATATCTTCTGATAATAAACCTAAACTTTTTGCAAATGCATTGTAATCATTTGGATAGTCGCCTAAAGCTTCTTCGCTTAACCCAGTCCACTCTAATAAAGCTTTGATAGCTTCTTGGTTAGAAATAGCAGCTTTATCATCCTCTACTTTAATACCAAGTTTTTCAGCTACATAACTTCCAGTAACAGCAACATTTTTTCCTTCACCTGAACAACCTACTAATGATATAGCAAGCACAAGTGAAAGAACGATTTTCATTACTTTCATTTTATGACTTCTTTCTATTATTATTATTTAATTCAGTAAAACAATCTTCGCCTACTTTTAAGCAAAACACATTCTTCTGTGTCTAAAAAGGCATAATTAAAAAAGATAATATTATTTTTTATCTATTTTAATTAAAGATGAATCTAGCTAAATGCATCACGAACTCATTGTAGCACATAAACTTTGAAATAGATATAACATAAATTGACAATAATCCAAAAAATTGCTTTTTATTTTTCCGCTAAAAATATAGACATGAGACAATAGTGTTTACATATTTAAAAAAGTGTAAATTTTTTTACAATTCTTTTTTTAATATAATTTTAGTTTTATCTATAATTTATTCCTTTTTATTTGTTTTAAACATTTTGTTCATGTTTAAAATTTCTATATTAATTTCTAAAAATACCAACAAATTTTATTAAATTATAAAGATTAATATATTACTTAAATCCAATGACACAAGAAGAAAAACGAGTGATATTGTCATTTCACACATAAATATATAAAAGGTTCTGTTTTTTAAAAAAATTATGAACTTGAACATTAGACGATGTTTTTATGTATTATGGATAAAAACAAGTATGAATAGTTTATCTATTTTTATGTCATCATTTTTAAAAGCTCTAGTTGATAACCTTTAAGCGATGGCATATTAAAATAAAGGCATATTAATATATAATCTTATTGAAAAAATAGAAGATGCAAAAATACGAATGGCATCTTAGAAATATTAAAAAAGAATTAGCTAGATAAATTAAGATATAGGTATCCTGATAAATTAGATGAATCAATTAAAGTACTAGATAATATCTATTTGATTTATTGGTATTATATAAATAAAGAATACCTTATCATCTATATATAAAAGGATGCATATTATGAACGATCTATTTATTAATGGGCTTAGAATTAATTGGGATGAAATAGATGATGATAGTTATTTAAAAGAAATTGAATCAATTAAAAAGATTAGTGAATTGTGGTTAGCTAATCCAATTACTTTTTCGTCGGAGAAAATGGTAGTGGCAAATCAACGCTTTTAGAAGCAATCGCAATAGCTGCTGGCTTTAATCCTGAAGGAGGTTCTAAAAACTATCGTTTTTCGACTAATGACACTCATTCAGAGCTTTATAATGCCATACGGCTTGTACGAGGACATAGAAAAGAAAAATGGGGTTACTTTTTAAGGGCAGAAAGTTTCTACAATGTAGCTTCAAAAGAAGAAGAATATAGTGGCATATTATCAGAAAGATATCATGAAAAATCGCATGGTGAAAGCTTCTTAGAATTAGTTAGAAACACTTTTGTTCCAAACGGACTATATCTTTTAGATGAACCGGAAGCAGCGCTATCACCCCAAAGACAATTATCTTTACTTATCGAAATTATTGAATGTGCTAAAAATGGTTCGCAATTTATCATTGTTACACATTCCCCTATTTTATTATGTATCCCCAATGCCGATATATATTCATTTGATAATGGGCCTATACATCCTTGTACTTATGAAGAAACCGATTCTTACCAAATAACGAAGATGTTTATTAATAATAAAGATGATTTATTAAGAAGATTATTAAAAAATGAATTAGGATAATCTCTTTCTATAAATAATCCCTTCCATGCAATATATAAGGTTTATCGATGAAGACTAGTACACCTCAAGGTGAGCATTTCATGCGGTTTTATTTATATATTAAACAGAGCTCTTTTATTATGCGTTTATCTCAAGCAAAGGAAGAAATTCTTATTTTAAAGGAAGTACTAAGTTTAGCTAATGAACATAGTAACTTCATAAGAATTAGAAATAAGTAATCACTTTATGATAAATCTTCCAACACCTTAGAAATATCCTTATTAATACAAATAGATTGTTTAGCAATTTCCTTTGGCACTACCGCCTCACCATAATTAATACAAGCATAAATAGCTTTTGGATTTTTAGCCGTCATCTGCCAAAAAGGATATTTGATAATAACCGGTGTATTTGCACCTACACCAAGTTCCAAAAACAAAACATGCATATTTTTATGTCGTTTAATAAAATCTTCATAACGCTTTGAAGAAGCGTACCACCCTTTGTCTTGTACAAAGAAGTTATCGCATCTTAAATTCATCGTCATAGGTGCTCCACAAACAGGACATTTCGGTACCAGATGTGTGGGAATTTTCATATCCTTTTGTTCCAATACCATTTTGTGCACGATATCTTCATTATCATAGGTTTTATTATGACAGGCTTTAGAACATTGCCACAAACCATAATCACCTTGTGTATAGAATAAGCGTTTCTTATCAAAACCAGCAAGCTGAAACTGATGATCTACATTTGTAGTCAGCACAAAGTAATTCTTATTTTTTATGATGTTCAACAAATCTATATAAGGCTTGCCTACCCTTACATCATAACGATTAATCCAAATATGTCTTGACCACCACGCCCAATATTCTTCAAGTGTTTCATACGGATAGAAACCACCCGAATACATATCTAAAATTCCATACTTCTTATGAAAATCAGAAAAGTATTTTTCAAATCGTTCGCCATCGTAGGAAAAACCTGCCGACGCTGACATTCCTGCACCCGCACCAATCACAATAGCATTCGCATTCTCTATTTCTTTTTTAAGTTTATCAATTTGCTTTGAGTAGTCTTTTGTAGATGTTGTAATCAAGTTCCTTAAAAACATTAAAAATCACCTCTATTTTACTCTGTGTTTCTTCCTTATATCGTTTTACCGTTTCAACTGCAATCTGCGCTGCTTTATCATTAGGGAAATGAAATTCTCCTGTCGAAATACAACAAAATGCAATACTTTTAAGCCCATTTCTTTCCGCTAATTCCAAACAAGATCGATAACAAGAAGCAAGCAAGTCCTTATCTTTTTTAGTAAGGTCACCATAAACAATAGGACCAACTGTATGGAGTACATAACGACTCGGTAAAATATAAGCCGATGTAATCTTGGCCTTACCTATTTCTTCTTCATGACCTTGTCGCTTCATTAAATCTCTACAAGCTAAACGAAGTTGTACTCCTGCAAAAGTATGAATGGCATTATCAATACAGCCATGATTTGGACAAAAACAGCCAAGCATTTCACTATTTGCTGCATTGACAATAGCATCACATTTTAATGTTGTAATATCTCCACGCCAAAGGTATATCTCCTTTGAAACGGGTTCTAAATCAGAAAGAGCTGTAATTCCTTTTCTTCTTATTTCTTCTTTCAAATAGGCATTTTGCACCATCAAAAATTCTTCTGTTACTGGCTTAGGCATACGTATATTAAAAAGTGAACGAAGCAATACTTTCTGCTCCTTCTCATTACGTGGAATTTCAATTTTAGAAAACTGTGGCTGTTCTTTAAGAAGAGCCGCTATTAAATATAATCTTCTTTCATTTTGTGTCATCTTTTTAACCTCTATGTATAATAGCTTCCTTCGGACAGACCATAAAACAGTTGCCACAATGCAAGCAATTTTTCTCTCTTATTACAGCAGGCACTCTCGAAAAATCAATACAGTCTTGCGGACATACAGTTTGGCAGACCTTGCATCCACTACATTTATTTGTAATTTCGTAAGTTTTTTCTTCTTCTTGTTTGTTGACCATCACAAAAGAAGTACGCTCAATGGGCTGTTTAGAAAGATCAAACCATTCGCCACTACCTTCATAAATTTGAAATACTGTCAGTGCCTTTTGCGATTCACGGGTGGGATAAATCTCCCACATGTATGGATTTTTCTCAAATAGCAAAGGCAAGCGAGCATTTTCAAGCTCTTTTACCCTTCCTCGTAATGATATTGTCACACAAGACAAAGTATCCTCACCCTTCATTCCTGTTAGTGCAACATATTCATTTTTCTTTAAACGTGCATACAACCTTTTCCCTTTTGAGGTTAAAAAATACAAGCCGTTATCATCGCTATCCATTATGTCAATCGCACAAGTAACAGGAAGTCCATTATTATCAACAGTCGCTGCAACCACAGAATGAATTTCTTTTTCTAAGTAACGCAAATAATTCATTTTGTTTCTCCATTATAAATAAAGCTTCACAAGGATAAACTCGCGAAGCTTCGTCTTTTTTATTAGAACTTACCGTTTATATTTTGCCAAGTAGATTTATCAGCAATAGTTTCCATTACATCCCAATGCTCAGCAATCTTGCCATCCTCAACACGCCATAAATCATAGTAAGAAGTAGGCACACCACCGAAAGTACCCTCACTAACTGCTAACACGAAATTACCTTGTGCAAGCACTTGATGAACAGTAGTATAAATCATTTGAATATCTTGCTTCGCTAAAGCAGCTAATGCTGCACCTAAGCCTGATAAGCCATCAGCGATGCCTGTGTTATGCTGAATATAGGCATCACCATCAAAATAATCAGTGGTCTTTTCAGGATGATTTCCCTGCATAACATCGTAAAGGAAATTCTTTACTAATTTGCGATTCTCCTCAGTCTTATCAATATCCTTTAGCTCCATAGTACCGTCAACCTGTGTTCTACCAGATGGGTTAGGCTTCTCTTTTGTTGCAAGATTATCCCAGTGTTCAGCAATCTTACCATTTTCATCGAAACGGAAGATATCAAATGTTACTTGCTCGCCTGCACCTGCAAAATTGTAAATTGTTTGTAAGAACACCTTGTCACCATCTTTAAAAGCACGGATATTATTTACTGTAGTCTTTACAGGAGCAGATGCAAGATAATTAACCGATCCAACAAAAGCATCACGACCTGTGCCATAGGCAAGGTTATGTTGGATGTATCCTTCTGTAAGTAAATTTGTCGCCTTTTCGCTATCACCATTTTCAAAAGTATTAATTAATTCAAGAGCCTTCTCTATATTTGTCATTGTATTTTTCTCCTTTGTATTTGCTTGGCTATTACCAAAAATTTTCTCAAAAATATTCATCATAGTTTTTTCCTTTAATTTCATCGAGCTCCACAGCGGCCGTCCTTTGCAGCTCTTGACTATAT
>CAKUWO010000014.1 GCA_934699415.1 uncultured Erysipelotrichaceae bacterium | reverse complement strand
GGTGCTCCACCACCATATGGATTATAGTCACTAAGTAATGCTTCATTTAATGTAACATCAGGATAATCTTTAGTATCTTGATAATTGATAAAACCTCTTAGGCCATTATATTCAATTTCATAGCGATTTAAGCTACCATCTTCTTTTAAAGCAGTATGACCGATAATATTTACTTCACTTAATGGATATAAAGAATCACTTATTTGATAACTATCTCCATTCTCATATAAAGTAGTAAAACATTTGATAATAGCTTTTTTCTCTTTAACACAATCATCGAATTCTTTAACATAGTCATCATTTTTTAAAAGATATTTTGTATCATCAATATAAGCTATATGATATTTTTGATTATCAATCGTCTTTTCTTGGCTTGTTAAAGCGATGGGGTAACCGCGGGGGAAACTATGTTCCTCACCATTAATATCTTTTAAAGTAAGCTTTTCTAACTCAGAAGCTAGATAATAAGCTTCAGTTTTACTATTTTCTAAATAATACTGAAAACCAAATAATCCCAAAGCAATAAAAATAAGTAATGTTATTAAAATAATTTTCTTTTTCATAAAAATTCCAAAAAAGAGCACATAAGTGCTCTTATTAGTGTTTCATAAAGTTTTCAATATCATCAACATTCTTAATGATATCTTGAGAAAGGCAAATAGCACCTTCAGCAGTAATTAAAAGATCATCTTCAATACGTATACCAATACCCTCATCGGCAATATATAAACCTGGCTCATCAGTAATAACATTGCCTTCATTGAGTACCTGTCCTAAACCACCATCGACATCATGAGTATCTAAGCCAAGATGATGTCCAAAACCATGGAAATAGTATTCACTAACATCTTTATTTAATCCATGTTTAGGTAATTCTTCAGCATAGAAATCAATAACCATCTTCTGAATATCAGCCATTTTAACACCAGGTTTAGCAGCTTCTTGAATTCTTCTTTGAACTTCTAAAACAATTTCATAGATTTCTTTTTGTCTTTCACTAAATTTACCATTTACTGGGAAAGTACGAGAAATGTCTGAACAATAGTGTTTATAAGCAGAACCTAAATCACATAAGAATAATTCGCCATCTTTCATGACATTATTATTTTCTGAATAGTGTAAAGTTGTAGCTCTAGCACCACTTGCAGCAATTGTAGGGAAAGCATGTTCCCTGCAACCTTTAATAGCCATTGCAAAATCAAATGTTGCATCCATCATCATTTCGTTCATTTCTGGACGAATATGTTTCATCATTTCAGCAATACCAAAACGAGTAATAGCAATTGCTTTCTTAATTTCTTCGATTTCTTCATCACTCTTAACAAGTCTTAATGATGTGATTTCATTATAAATATCTCTAATTTCAAGCTGTGGATATTTATCTTTTAAGAATTTAGCATATTTAATACCATCACTATCATTCTGACCTAATTCATTACGCCACATATCTAAATAAATAATAGGTAAATTATAGCGAAGGGATCTTTCATAGCGACCAAATACACTGTCTTCAAGTTCATTGATATAGCGGATATCTTCAATACCTGAGATTTCAGTTGCTTCATCAGGTAGCATTTTGCCACCAACCCATCTAGCTAATACAGGATCAAATGGTTCAATAAATAACATTTCGCACGTTTTATCACCATTTTTATCAAGTACTAAACACATGTTCTCACGATCTATACCAGTAAGATAGTAGAAATTACGATTTACTGAAAATGGATAATTTTCATCTTGAGATCTTGCAGGTGCATGACCAGAAAAGATAAATACAAGAGCTCTTTCTGGTAATTTAGCTAATAAGTTTTGACGACGTAAAGATGTATTCATATTTTTCCTCCTAGAATAAATCTTCTTCTTTATCTTCTTGATAATCAGGAGTAATTTTGATTATCTGATCATTTTTAAGGCATTCATCAATTAAAGATTCATAATCGAATTTTGATTCATAATATAAGCATTTATCTTCTTTAGGTTTAGTTGTTGGATTTTTAGGTGAGAAGATAGTGCAACAATCTTCATATGGTAAGATAGAAGTTTCATAAGTACCAATTTTCTTACTATATTCAATAATTTCTTGCTTATCTGCCATGCAAAGTGGTCTCAAAATCATTGTATCGCATACTTTTGAAATTGTAGTCATCGATTCTAAAGTTTGAGAAGCCACCTGACCTACACTTTCGCCATTAACAATTGTTAAAATATGACGATCTTTACATAAACGATCAGCAATGCGATACATCATACGACGTAGTTCAGTAATGGCATATGATTCATCAACATTCTTATATATAGCAAGTTGTAAATCAGTAAATGGAATAACATGGACAATAACTTCTTGTTGATATGTAGACAAGATTTTTAAAAGTGATAAAACTTTATCTAAAGCTTGTTTTGAAGTATAAGGCATAGAAGCAAAATGAACAGCTTCAATGCGCATACCTCTTTTCATTGTTACAAAACCTGCAACAGGAGAATCAATACCACCAGAAATCATTAGCAAAGCTTTATGATTAACTCCAACCGGATAGCCTTTTAAACCTTGAACTTTTTCATCCATGACATAACTATTACCCTTTTTAACAACAACATAAATCATTAAATCAGGATGATGAACATCTACTTTAAGCTCTGTATTCTTTAAAACTAATGTAGCAACAGCTCGATTAATACTATCAGATGTCATTGGGAAGCTCTTATCATTGCGATGGGCATTAACTTTAAAGGTCTTTGCATTAGCATTTTGTGCTACTCTTAATGCTGTTTGTGCAATATCATCGATATCAGAATCGCAACGGATAGCCCCAGAGAAATAAGCGTAGCCAAAGACTAACTTTAATTTCTCACTAACTTCTTTATAATCTTCACCATTAAGATGGATAAATAAGCCATCATAGAATTTTTGATAAGTAAGATTTTTATAATCTTTTAACATTTTCCGGATATTGCTTACTAAGACATTGATAAAATCTTTGCGATTTTTACCTTTAGTTGTCAATTCGCCATATCTGACAATAATGTAATCATAAATGATTTCTTTACTCATAATGAGCGATAATCTCCTTTAAACATTCGATAAAATAATCAACATCTTCCTTAACATTATCTGTATCAAAGGAGATACGGATTGCATAATCAGAATCAACACCAATTGATTCTAAAGCTCTGCTTGGAGCATGACTTCTAGTACCACATGTTGACTTAGAAGAAACCATAATTCCCTTAAGATTTAATGCATTCATTAATACTTCACTCTTAATTGGAGTAGAGATATTGATTAAACAACTTAAACCACCATCTGGTGAATTAATCTTAGTTCCTTTAATCTCACTTAATCTAGAAATGAAATAATCATGTAGTTCTTTGCATACTTCTTCATGTTTAGGCATATTTTCAAGAGCTAAACGAATGGTTTTAGCTAAAACGATATCAGCAGGAGCATTTGATGTGCCACCACGTAAACCAAATTCTTGTTGACCACCAGAAATCAAAGAATCCATCTTTACATTTAATTTCTTAACTAAGATACCACTTCCTTTTAAACCATGAATCTTATGTGCAGAGAATGTAGCGAGATCTACATTTTTTAAATCTACTGGAATCTTGCCAATAGATTGAGTGATATCAGTATGGAAATAAGCGTTTGAATGTTTCTTGATATATTCGCCAATTGTATCAATATCATTGATAGTACCAATTTCATTATTAACATGCATAATTGAAACAAGTGCCGTATCATCTCTTAAAGCTTTTTTAACTTCATCAAGAGTAATAACACCTTTTTCATTAGGCTTTAAATAAGTAACATTAAAACCATGTTCCTCAAGTTGTTTAAAAGCTGAGTAAACAGATGAATGCTCATAAATAGTTGTAATAAGATGTTTCTTATCAGCAGCTGCCCAAGCAACACCTTTAATAGCAGCATTATTACCTTCAGTTGCACCTGATGTGAAGATTACTTCGCCTGTTTTAACACCTAGTAATTCAGCAATATTAGCACGTGCTTTTTCTTGAAGATTATAAATTTCAACACCTTCATCATATAAAGCGTTGGCATTCACATAATATTTATCTAGTAATGAAGCATAAGTTTTTAATACTTCAGGACTAGGTTGAGTACTTGATACACAATCAAAATATATTTTTTTATCTAACATTTTTTACATTCTCCATAATTTTATCGTCTACTGTATTTGGGAATAACTTTTCCATACAAGATAAAGCAATCTTTAAGGCTTGGGTATATTCACCATTAATATAAGAAAATTCAGCACGTGATAATTCACGATCTACTTCCGGATAAGTAGAACGATATTTATTACCAAAAACTATTGTATTTTCAACCATTAAAGCCATTCCAACAACATTATTAACGTTATTATAGAGCTTATAAATGAAATCAATAGCCTCATCAAGAGTCTTGTTTAAAATATCAATGCGTAAAGGTATTTCCTGCAGTAATTCTTTTATTTCTTTAACATAAGCATGGCCCTTTTCTAAATCATCTTTATAGGAAGATGAGATAGCTGGCAAGCGATATTGAATTGTCTTAACTTCCACTTCATTAAGCACCACTTGTAGCTTCATAACTTGCGATATTGCTCGTGCTTCGCCATTAGAAGTATTATCAACACGCTCTTTAATCTCTTTTAGACGATTAATTTCAATATTGATTGATTCATTAAGTGAATTAATCTTATAAAGAAGAGTTGTTGTAGCGACATCTCGGTTAGCAATTTCTTTAATAAGAGCATCATAGTCTTTTTCTAATTTGGCTAATTTAGTCTTTTCTTCTGGTAATAAATCATTTAAATCTTCCAAAGAATAACGCTCTTTTTCGGAATTATAAACAACTTCAAGATAATGAAGAATCTTTTCAAATTCTTCAAGGGCATTTTTAGCTGATGAGCTAAGTTTAGGTAAAGCATAATAAGCTTCATTTTCTTTCTTTAAAGCATCAAGAAGAGCTGTATAGTTATCTTTAATACGTATTAAATCTTCTTTTACACCCTTGCTTTCGGCATTTAAAATCTTTTTAAGATTCTTCTTTAATTGTTCATCATTAATAACTAAAGCATCATCGATTTTTAAATGTTTAAGATATAATCCACGTTGTTTTGATAATTCATATTGTCTTTTAAGTTCATCACTTAAAATCGGAATAACACCACGAGCTTCTTTTTCAAGAGATGGCAATAATTCAACACTTTCTTCAATTTCAGTAATTAAAGAAGAAATCATATCAAGATTTTCTTGCGCTTTAGAATATTCATTGCCATACATCCATTCTTCACTAGATGAAAATAATTCTTCACATTTAGCTAATTTATCATTAAGGCCATCATAAGAATAAGCTAATTCTAAATGCTTATCATTAACAGTATTTTTAAGATTCCTAAAGCGTTCCTTTAGCTCGTTAGAAAAATCTCTTTGATCATTTTCTTTTTGAACATATCGATCTAAATAAGTATCGATTTCATTGATTTCTTCTTCTGAATCATTAAGATTTTCTGATACTACAAGAATAGCTTTAGAAGCATCATTATATTTGTGCTCAGCCATTGAATCTTCGATTTGATTAATCATCTCTTGAATATGGTCTAAATTTCTTTGGGCTTCTTCATATTTGTGGAAATATTGTTCAACCTCTTTACTTGATTTTTCATCAAGCTTAACCATCGATTGAGCTTTGTTTAGTTTAAAGGCCAGAGGTACGGTTTTAACTTTATTAAAACGTATATTTAAATCACTTAACTGTTGTCGAATCTTACTTTTACGACTACGCACAATAAGAAAAGCAATTAAAATAATCGCCGCCAAAACAAGACATAAAATGACGATAATTGACATCTCTCTGGACATAATTCCTCCTTAAATATATCTTATTTATTTTACCACTATGAAATAGCTGTTTTCAATTTTAAAAAACACTTAAAAACCCTCACTTTTATTGACTATTATATCGCATTTCTGTTATACTTCTAAAGCATTCATAGCAGCATGCAAAGTTTTTGGCTCGGCCGTTTGTACCATAAGGTGAAGAGTAGCTCAGCGCTAGAGCGAAAATCTAATACAAACACCACTAAAGATGATTTGCACTCTGTTGTTGAAGCGCCATTCAACATTAGGAGGAATTAGACATGGCAAGAAATACTGGACCAGTTTGGAGAATTTCCAGACGTCTCAACTTCTCTATCTTAGAGACAGGCAAAGAATTACAAAAAAGACCTTACATTCCTGGTCAGCATGGTAGCCCAACTCATCGTGCAAAACAGAGCAACTATGGTTTACAGAAGGATGAAAAGCAAAAAATCCGTAACATGTATGGTTTAAGCGAAAAGCAGTTCTACAACACATATAGTAAGGCTGTTAAAGAAGAAGGCGTTACAGGTACAATCCTTCTCCAGATGCTTGAATCACGTGTAGATAACCTTGTTTATCGTATGGGATTTGCTCCAACACGTCGTGCAGCTAGACAGCTTGTTAACCACGGACATGTTCTTGTAAATGGTAAGAAGCTTGATATCCCATCAGCACAGGTTAAGCCAGGTTCTGTTATCGAAATCAAGGATCGTTCAAAGAACTTAAAATCTATCACTGAATCTTTAGAAGCAACTACTTCATTCAAAGATTTCGTTGAAGTAAATAAAGATAAGCGTCAAGGTAAATATATCCGTCTTCCTGAAAGAAAAGAACTCAACCAGGAAGTTAACGAATTACTCGTTGTCGAATTCTATAACAGATAATAATAAGATTGGTCACCTATATGGTGACTTTTCTTTTACCTACACAAGCATAAATAAAGAGCGATTCTAACAATCGCTCTTTTCCATTTCTTTTCTAATTATTTCTTTAACATCTTCAATAGCTTTAGTTAATTCATCATTACATACAACATAATCATAAAGTTCTCTACTAGCCATTTCATTACGTGCAACTTCAATACGTTTTTTAATTGTTTCTTCTGTTTCACTCTGCCTTCCACGAATTCTTCTTTCAAGCTCTTCCATGCTTGGTGGCTCAATAAAGATTGATAAGGCATCATGAGCTCTTGCCATTACCTGTTTTGCACCTTGAAGATCTATTTCAAGAACAACATTCATTCCTTCTTCCCTTTTCTTTTCAACAAAGTTTTTAGGTGTGCCATAATAATTATCAACATAAGTTGCATATTCAAGAAGTTCATGATTATCGATAGCTTTTTCAAAACCTTCTTTGCTTACAAAGAAATAGTTAATGCCATTCACTTCTCCATCTCTTGGCTTTCTTGTGGTCATCGAAACCGAGTATGTTAACTTCAGCGATTCATCTTTCATTACTTCTTTTAAAATTGTGCCTTTGCCAACACCGCTAGGACCACTAAATACGATTAATAAACCTTTTTTCATGCCTATATTTTACACCAAAAGGCCTTTGTTATCATATAATTAATTTATGGCTTTAGACGGTATTGTATTATCGGCAATCGCTAATGAGTTAAGAGCTCATCTGCCGATAAGAATTAACAGAATTAGCGAAGCAAGTTCTTCAGAACTAGTTTTTAATGTGCATACAAATGGTGTGCGCACTAATCTTATCATTTCTACTCATGCACAATTTAATCGTATTTCTTTAAGTGAAAAGAATTATTCTTTATATGATAATCCGAGTGGTTTTGTCATGTTGCTTAGAAAATATCTATTAAATGGCGTCATTAATGAAATTATTCAAAATGATTACGATCGTTACTTATTATTAAAAATCAATGCTCGTGATGAACTATATGATGAAAGGCATTTTATCCTATCAATAGAATTAATGGGCAAATATGCCAATATTGTATTTGTAGATGAAGACAGCAACAAAATCTTAGATGCACTTAAAAGAATTCCTCCTTTCGAGAATTCAAAACGCACTATTTTATCTGGTGCACAATTTGAGCTTATTCCATCACAAAATAAAAAAGACCCTTTCTTAAATCCTTTTATAAACTTCGAAGAATCATTGGTTAATCAATTAAGCGGTTTCTCAAAACTTCTTGAAGAAGAAGTTAGATATCGTATGCAACATGGGCAAAGTTATGATGAAATAAAAAAACTTTTAAAAAATTCAAATAAATTATATGTAACTAATCTTACTAATAAAACTGAATTTCATATCATCCCTCTTACTCATCTTAATAGTACTTATCAAACATATCAATTATTTGAAGGCTTTGATGAGATATATTTCGAAGCCGAAGAAAAAGAGCGTATTAAAGATATTAGTAATGATTTATATGCCTTTGTAAAAAGACAACTTAAACATTATGAATCTAAGATTATTAAATTAAATGAATCAATGGAAAAATCATTGCACTCCGAAGAAGATCGAATCTGTGGTGAACTATTATTCACTTATGGAAATCTTAAAGAAAAAGGATTAAGTGAAATAGAAGTTGAAGATTATGATGGCAATAAGCATCTAATTGTTTTAAATCCTAAATTATCAATTAAAGAAAATGCCGGGAAATATTTTCAAACCTATCAAAAGAAAAGAAAAAGTATTGCTTATATTGATGAACAATTAAATATTGCCGAAAACGAAAAAGATTATTTCTTATCTTTGCAAGAACAATTATCTTATGCCAACTATTTAGATGCGATTGATATAAGAGAAGAACTTATTCGTAATGGATATATACGTAAAAATGATAAGAATCCTAAAAAAGATAAAAAGAAAGAAAAGAAAGTTCATCTATATCAATTGAAATTCAAAGATGTCACTATTACTTTTGGCAAAAATAATATTCAAAATGATTATTTAACCTTTAAATATGCTAAAAGCAATTACACTTGGTTTCATGCTCAAGGATTCCATGGCTCTCACCTTGTTGTCGACTCAAGTGATTTGGATGAAGATACAATTCGTCTTTGTGCTAATTTAGCTGCTTATTTCTCATCTGGAAGATTATCAAGTTCTGTTCCTGTTGATTATTGCTCAATTAAAGAAATCAAAAAGATTAAAGGAGCTAAAGCTGGATTTGTATCACTTGGTCATCATAAAACAATTTATATAGATCCCGAATTGGATCCTAATCTAAAAATTAAAACAATATAAAATAATAGCTCTAGTTGTCTAGAGCTATTTTAATGATTTCTTATATTTATATTCTGTTTTATTGATAATATTGGTTAATCGTTTTTCATTCAACAACATTATTAAATCTAATATAAAGAAGAAGATTAAGAATAATATTTTAAAATAAAGAGCTAAATGACTATTTTTATCATTATGAATATCAACGTTTTCTGTAACATCTTTAATATCATAAGTATCGTCACTCTTCTTTTTCATTACCATAAACGAGCCATCACCAGGGGCAACGAATTGTAAATAAGAAGATGTTCTAGTGGTAGGAAGTTTATAAACATTATCATTTTTATCAAGATAGAAAATAGTATAGACATCACTTTTGCTATCAACAGCAATACTTATGCCATACATTAAACTTGGTTTTATCTTTTTAAAATTACGATAGAAATTTAATGAAAATGAATTTGTTGGAACATAACCATATTTTTCTGCTATTGATGTAAAACGCCATTCATCTCTTGCAGAAATACTCCCACTCTTTAAAAGATAAGTATTTTTTAAAAAGCCATCTTCATAATCTTCTTCATTAATATCTAAACTTAAACCAAAACCTGATATAGCTAAATCAAGATTCTTTGAATCTTCAATCACATAATCCACTTTATCATCTATCTCTTTTAAAGAAATTTCATCTAGGATGCGAATTGTTGAGCCATCTAATATATAATCTTTATTCTTTTTAAGGCTTTTCTTTAAATTATTAAGTTCATCAAGATTATATTTGGAGCTACTTTGATAGTCATTGATTAGTTTGGAGATATCATTTCTTAATTCTTCATCTATTTTTTTATCATTTTCCAAAAACTCAATCTTAATATTCTTAGTTATTCCAGCATAAGCAATAGTAATTTCTTTTTCACCAATACTATTTATTTGATAATCACGAATATAATCACTATTCATTTCTTCTAGATATTTCTTACCATCAATGGTTGTTACTTCAAGATAAGATGAAGATAAATCGACCATTTTGCCACTTTCAACTGTACTTGGAAAATCTCTGATTTTAAAATCAAGAATTTCTTTATATTTAGCTGTATATTCTTGTCCTTCTTCAGCTGGCAATAATTTATGATCATAAGAAGTGAAAAGATATCCATTTTTAATAGGTGTTAAAGGAGTGGGTATCTTACCCTTTTCTACTTGTAAGACAAGTTTATCTTTGCCATCATAATTTCCACCATTAGCGTTAAAAACGATATCAACATATTCTTTTTCTGAAATATTGTTATTAACGATTGTGACATTATCTTTTCTAATATAACCAACACAATCTTTAAAAGAATAAATATATGTATCATCTACTGGTGGATCTATTTGAACTTTATAGTAGTCATTCTCTTCTTTAAGAACAATAAAAGAATATGGACCGTCACTTATTATTTCAAATAATAAGCTCTTTTCTTGATTATCTTTAAACACTCTGACTTTACCATCATTTATAAAAGCTAAAGAATATGCATTTTTATCTTTAAGGCCTAAAGCTTGGTCTAAACGATAATAATATGAAGCTGTTTTTTCGCCCCAATAAGGATCATCGGAGTATTTAACATTCATTCCAGATGCTTTATCACCGAAGAAGGATCCAGCATAGCTACTTGAATTGGGCGATGAATAGGTATGAGAAATATAATATTTCGCATGCGAATAAATAGATCTTGCAACTGATAAATAGCGTGATGTGTTACGTTCAACATCATTATCATATGCTGCATGGCCAAATAAATTATTACGAGCATATGAAGAATAAGATTTGCCATATGATGATTCTTGAATTGATAGCGCAAGCATCATCAAAGCATTAGCTCCATAGATATTTTGATATGCGAAGAAATATGGTATTGCATCAGCATATTGTGATTCATTAAAAGCATCAGAAACCTCATCACCATCCATATCCATATATGAGCGTAAGCGTGAATCAATCATTAATTCATTTTCAAAATATGAACTAAGCTCTTTTTCATCGTAGCTAGTTAAGGAGCGATGCGGTAAATATTGATAATAATTATAGAAAGGTTCTTTTGCATTAATAGCATTTTCTTTTATTTCATCTCTTTCATCATCAACCATGACTTTGAAATCATCATAAAAGTAATGACCATCGTAACTATAATAACTATTACCTTCTTTTAATAATGAAATAGCCTTGCCTAAAGGTATCATCCAAGAAATATAATCTGCTTCAAGCTGGCTTTTAACTTCATGATATAAAATACCATCTCTTACAACATAAGCACTTGTCCTGACATTAAGATTATCAAGTGGCCTAAGTTTTATTTCATCAAGCGAAATAAACCCATTTTCACCTGATATCTTAAAATAGACATTTCCATTTTTAGTGGTAGCAATATATTCACCATCAATGCCATAGCAACCATTTATACTGCGATATTCATCATTATCTGTACGAAAAGATGTTATGTAGCTACAACCATTATCAGTCTTGAATTCAACTACTCCATATTCCATGCGCATAACTTTATCATTATTGATAATTAATAAATTATCATATTCATCTTTTAACTTGTCAAAAGCATTAAAAGCAGAAGAAAAGCTTTTATACTCATCAATTATTTGGTAATTATTATTCTCAATAATAGCTAATTTATACGTTTCTTCATCAGCTTTTATAATGCTGGTAGTTAATAAAAGAGCAGTTAAAAAAATTACTAAAACTTTTTTCATAGTCCTATTCTAACATTTTTCTAACCACTATTAATAAATCGCTAGTTTTAAATAATCAGTCTTACAAAATTGATTTAATTTTAGATGGGAGTCAAGGATAATTTTTCTTTTTAAATCCACAATAATATGAAAAGTAATTTTGTTTTCGATTAGTTTTTCTAATAATTGTATATTTTCTATTAATGATAATCTCTTATCAAAATAAGCTTCATATTCGTAATCTAATAAAGGAAATATTAATAACACTTTAAGATGATTTGTTGAGTCCATATATAATCCTACCAACACCATTTTTAATCATAAACACTTCATTTCTTTTAAGTTCTCTTGAAGGAAAGACATAAAAGGATCTTTGATTATTAATACCTTCGCCACAAAAAATAATGATATTCCTTTCCTTAATTTCTTTTTGATTATTAGAAAATAGTATTCCATCTTTTATATAACTACGATAAATCTCATCACTACCATCAAATGAAACAATCACAAGTTGTTTAGGGAATTCATAAACCTCTTCTCCTTCTAGAGAAATACCAATAAATACTTTTTCGCCACATTTTTTCGCAACAAGGTTATCAATTGAAGGCAAATAAGCATTAAAACTATAAGGAGATTTATGTTTTTCAAAAGCCTTAAGGACAAAAGGAAACATAATTTCATCATTACCATAAAAGGCCTGAGTATCTTCATTTACTTTTTTAATATGACATTTTTGTTTAAAAAACAATTCATACCGATAGGGAATTGTTGTATTGCTGCTTTTAAAAATAATTGGAAATATACCTTTTTGCCTACTATTAATAAGTGTCCAAAACAATACTTCTTTAAGTTCATCATTATTAGAAAGGAATAAAGAAATATCTTCAATAAACAGAATACGATTGATAGCTTTATTATCATGACTAAATTTATTAAATAGGCGCAATAAATCACTACTATAATATTCAAAACTATCACTGATATTGCTTTCTTTTCTTTTGCGCCCAATATAAATAATTCCAAGTGGTGAATAAGCTAATTCATTAAAGATGATCTCTCTTTCTTTGATACCAGTTTCAAATAAAAGTCCCCCTTTTCGTAAATCAAAACAAGCTAACCCATTCTTCAAACGCTCATAATCATCTTTTTCACCTAACAATAATTCATAATTATTTATTTGCCGATACTTTCTTTCTAATTCATCACGTTTTAAAGCCTTTGGCTTATAAGGAACGATAAAAGAAGAATGATATGCTTTATTATATTCGTTGATTTTAGCTACGATAATCTCGTTTTCTTTTTCACCACTAGCTTCTTTAAAAGAAGTAGATGCAATAATATGATTTTTTAAGTCTAATAAATAGACTTTTTTAAGTCCTTTATCTTTACTATCATTTTTAGAATAGATAGCTTGGGCTTTGGTTAGATTACCATCTCTTAAAAAGAAGAATTCTCCTGGATTTTTCAAACTAGTAGCACATGATGAATGTAGTACCTCATTAGAATCACGATCTTCTTGAACTTTTAAGCTGATTTTAAAGCGTGAATTAGACCAAATATCTTCGTTTATACAACCAGCAGGTTTTTGAGTCGCTAATAAAAGATGAAATCCTAAGCTACGACCTATTCTTGAAAAAGAAATTAATTCTTTTAAAAACTCCGGCTCTTTATTTTTAAGTTCTGCAAATTCATCAACTAATATTAAAAGATGTGCAAAATCTGGAAAAGATTTATCTTTTTCAATTAAATATGTATCAAGATCACTTATGTTCTTACCATAGAAGGATGAAGCATCTTTGAAAGCTTGTTGACGCTTGATACTCTCGTTTCTTAAAGCGCTTAAAAAACGCTCACTTTCACTATTTTCTAAATTACTATAAGAAGCTACAAGATGAGGTACACATTGTCCTTTATAAGATAAAGCTTCTTTAATTCCTCCACCTTTATAATCAATAAGGACGATATTAATAATATCTGGTGGATATGTAATACAAAGTGATAAACATAAAGATATTAATAATTCACTTTTACCCGAACCTGTTGAACCACCCACAAGACCATGCGGACCATCACCTTTTTCGTGTAGATCTATTGTAAAAGCTTTATTTTGAATATAGGCAAATGTTGCCTTTAAACCTTTTCTTTTCTTAGCATATAAAGCAGCTATATCAAGGTCATAAATCGAATTTAAACCCAAAAGTTCTTTAAAAGAATAGTTCGCTTTAAATCTATTTTCACGTCCATTATAAAGCATCATCTTTTCACTAAATTCATTAAGTGAAAAAGCTGTCATTGGTGAAATAAAATCAATATTTCTCTTTAGTAAATAACCATTGCCTTTATCAATAAAGAGACATTCATCGCTTAAAGAATGACAATCTTTTGTTTTATCAACCAAACAAATATAAGATGCATTATTTAACCTTTTTATTCTTCGCTCTTTGCAAATAATAAGAAAGAAATATTTATCTTTATCTTTTAAATCTTCATATAACTCATTTGTAGATACATAAAATAATCTTTCGCCATCTAGATATAGATGATCCAATTCTCTTAACTCTTTTAAAATATTTCTTACTTCACCTACAAGACATAACTTAAATTCTTCAGGATCATATTGTAATAATAAAGATGCAATGAGCTTTTTTAAATAATCATAATTATCTTTTTTGTTTTCATAAAAAGATAATAAATCCCCCTTCTTAAGCTCAAGAAATAAAGGATAAGCATCAATGGTACTAGCTTCTATCATTTCTTTAGAATAACGATTATCTAGAAATACTTTTTTACTAAAACCCAAAGACAAATTAATTCTATCCATAGCCCTTTTAAAATAAACATGATTTTCTTTTAAGGATTCTTTGATTTCGTTAACTGTATAATAATTTTTCATATCTTCATCGAAATGAAGCAAGTCCAATTCTTTGGTTTTTAAACAATCATTTTCTAATTTTTCATTAGCCAATAAACTTTGTTTCTTTTCTTGCTTATAAGCTAAATATCTATCTTTTATGATGACCATTAAAGGTAAAAGCACGCCACCTATAAGCATTGCTGAAGGAAAGATAATCATTGAAATAAGATCTATTAATTCTTTACCTTCAATATAAGCTTTATAAAGAGTAAAAGAGGAAGAAAGACATGCAGCTAAAGTATATATAAAAGTTTGTAAAAGTCCTTTTAAACTACTATCTTCTTTTTTAATAACTTCCCTGTCTTTATCAGGCTCAATAAATTCAGGTAATATCTTTCTATTGATATAAAAGTCATTAGCTATTAAATGTTTATCAATAATCAAGGAACTGTTTTCTTTAATCGCTACTTTTTTTAAATCTATTTCATATACCAGTTCATTGATATAAAGAAAAGAATCAAAAAGCACCATTCTAAAACCACGACATTCAATTAAATCAAAACTATTTAATTTTTCTTTTTGGTAAAGCTTCTTGTTACATAATATTCTTTCATCACTTATTAAAATGCTATTCTTAGCGTCATATATAAGATTGAAACGCTCTTTACTTTCTTTACTTTTAAAGTTTATGGTATTAAAACTGCTCTTTTGGTAAGCCTTAAAAGTAGAATAGCCATCATCATTTAAATAAATATCAATTATATCAAGATAATAATAATCATCTCTTTTGATATAAAAGGTACCGACATCAATTCTTTTAACTTTAGTATCATCATCAAATAAAACACCGTCATCTAATGTTAAATACCAATTGCCTTGATGATAATTAAATAAATAATCCTCATAAATAATATTATTCTTTTCATTATTAAGTAATAATTGATGATAGCTATTCTTAAAAGAAATAATTAAAAAATAACTACTCATTACTTACAAGTACAGTAATGTAACATTCATATTTCAAATCACTTGTATATATTTTAATATGACAAGTTCCAATATCATTTCCCATAATCTTTAAACCACTAACAGAAGCTATTTTAGAATCACTACTTGTACATAATAAATCTTTCATTTGATAGCCACTAGGTAATGATTCAATTGGTAAAGCTAAACTTTCACCTTTTTTAATAATCAGGGCGTATTTTTTAATTGAGATCTTATCAGCTATTATTTCATCATTCTTTTCTTTTTTAGGGCTTCTTTTATTAACAGTGCATTTTTCAACAAATTGACCATTTTCCAAATGTTTCTTTAATCCTAAAATCGCATCGTCTTCATCCCATATACTCTTTTCATAAGCTAAACCAGCTTTAGCTAATAATGAATCTTGATTGATTTTAACTCCTGATAATAAATGAATTGAAAAATCAGCACATACTTTAACATTGCCATTATTTGTAGCAGCTTCATCAATTTGTGAATAATCTAAATCACTTTCAAGACTATTAAAATCGCCATTTTCATCATATAGATGAATAATTGTCTTTCCTGTCACCCCTACTCCTGCATCAAACAAGATATCAGCCAAATTGCAATCAATCGCTTTAATCGCAAAAGATGTTCCAACAGTCATTTTGGCACTAGCCCTTAATAATGGTTTAAATTCTTTTTGACTATCAGCAATTATACGCATTGCTCCGTTTTTCATCTCAAAGCCTAAACTATTATCGGTTGTTAAAGCTAGTTCGATTTTACCACCAACATAAAAATGTAGTTTTAAACTTAATTCTAAGGTCATAAAAGGAATAGATGCAATCGGTGTTTCAATCTTCGCTAAAGTTAGGTTTGATATCGCTTATTGAAAGATCGGTATATAAAGTGCCATTATCATTTTTCTTAGATACATGAGCACTAATACCATTCCCCATAAGTGATAAAGAAATACGATAGCCTTTATAATTTCTTACAAAAGTATTAGATGATGAAAGAAGATTATATTTATGATTTAGATATTCTGTTGTGTTTTCTTCACCATCAATCATTTTAATCTTAGCATTGTCAAATCTTAATTCTTCACTACTTGAAATGCTAAAATCATCAATCATTTCATCAAATGATAATTCTTCTAATGAATCTTTATGACGCTGATAAAACTTATTATTTTCACTATCATATACAACCTCATCATTATCACCTAATTCACCAAAATCATATTTAAAATCAAATCGAGCTTCATTTTTAAATTCTTTATGATTCACTAATTCAATATACTTATCTAATATTTCATTTACTTCATCTCTGCTTGGATAACCTTTCTTTTTAATAGAGATTTCTTTTCCAACTAAATAAGTTACATCATGACTTAACAATTCATAATCTAAAATATCATCACCATTCATTTCAGATTTTAATAAACCATAATTCTTTAATGCTATATAAGGATCGTCATCTATAAGCATCATCTTATTAGCTAATAAAGGATAATACTCTTTGAGCAAGATATAGTCTTTATGACATCCAAACATAGTTAAAACTAATGTAGCTATAAAGAATATTTTAACTATTTTAATTAAAATTTGACGCATTTGAGGTAATTGTTGATTCAAGCGAATCGTAAGATGCTACAGTGCGATCTAAAAAACGAGCGTAATTATCAATCGTTTCATATTCTTCTTGGAAACGTAGCGCAAAGCGATCAAAACGGTCTAATATCGTCTCAGCACCAGTTGAAGTCCATACAGCATTTAATTGACGCATAATACTTTTAATACCATCAAGAGTGTCTAATAATTCAGTATTAATATTTCTAATTTCATTAGCTAATTCACTTACTTCTGCTAATTGAATACGAATTTCTTCCATAATCCTCCTTATAAAATTCTTCTAGCCTCAGCTGATAATTCTTGTTCAGTTTCTTGGTATGCACGAGCACTATTGCGTAAAAACTCCGCATATTGTTTCACAATTAGTGAAATTGCATATAAATCCTTTTCATAATTTTGAATTTGTGAAGTAAAAGATAGATTATCTTTGCCTTTCCAAGCTTCCGATAATTGAGCTACCTTTTCATAAAGCAGCTTCACAAGCTGGCGATAACTCTCTTCTGCCTCCTCCACTCTTAAAGCAGTTTCTTTTAATCTTTCTGGTTCAACTCTGATATATTGCATATCATTTCCTCCTTCACTTTTATTGTTGGAGGAAGTTATACTAAATCCTAAATTTCAATAATAACTTTTAATGACATTAATTGTTTTTAAGACTATTATATAAGATGACTAAATATGTTATTTTGGAGATAAGTAATGAAAGATAAGAAAAGACATAACAAAAAAGCAAACAAAAAAACAAACAACTCATTTAAAAATGAGTCTTTAAATAATGCCTTAAATATTGATGAAGAAATAAAGGATGATGAAGCTAAAAATGCCCTTGATGAAATCTTATCTAATAAAGAAGGGACTTCTGAAGCTATAGAAGATACATCCGATAAAGATGCCAATATCACAAAAGAAGAAGCATCTTCATCTAGTATTGAAGAAGGTAAAGACGATGAATCAACAATCAAAGAAAATACTAGTGAAATTGAAGAAGATATTATTAATGAAGAAAATAATGCCGATATAACTTCTCAAATAATTAATGAAAAAAAGATAAAGAAAAATAAGCGTTTTAAAATTTTGAACACAATAATTACTATTTTAGTGACTATTGAGTTAATTGTTGGAACTATTGGACTTGGGTATACTTTTAAACTTTTAGATAATAAGCCTAAATTCGATAAAAACGTCTTAGCTTCACAAGATTCAACTGTTATTTATGATTCTGAAGGAAATCCTGTTATTGAGCTTGGCTTATATCTCAGAGAAAATATTGAATACGATGAACTACCCACATCATTAATTGATGCCTTTGTAGCTGTTGAAGATTCTCGTTATTTCCATCATTTCGGCTTTGATATCCCACGTTTTATGCAAGCCGCACTTATTAATATACGCACCAAAAACTTCTCGCAGGGTGGTTCAACTATCACTATGCAATTAATCAAAAACTCTTATTTCCAAATAGATGCCGGAAGTGATTCAACTCTAGCTGATCGTGATGGTGTATCAGGCATCAAACGTAAAGCTCAAGAAATTGCTTTAGCAATTGAAGCTAATGCTTCTATGAGCAAAAAGGAAATATTTGCTTTATTCCTCAACAAGATTAACTTTGGCAATAATATTCGTGGTGTTCAAAAAGCTGCTCAATATTATTTTGGTAAAGACGCTAAAGACTTAACACTACCAGAAAGTGCTTTCTTAGCTGGCATTATTAATTCCCCAAATAGCTACAATCCTTATAACGATTTATATAAAAATAGTGGCAATATCTACCTCAATCCTAAATTAAATTATCTTGAAAATGCGACAAGCAGACGTAATGAAACTTTATCTTTGATGTTGTTACATGGATATATCACTCAAGAAGAATATGATTTAGCTAAAAGTGTTAAGATGGAGAACCTCTTATCTGGTGTCTCTTCAACATTTGGTGAAACTAGATCATATTATCAATCATATATCGATGCTGTAATTGAAGAAGTTCATGAAACAACCGGTAAAGACCCATATACTACATCAATGAAAATCTATACTAATATGGATTCTCATATGCAGAAATATGTTACCGATATTCAAAATAGTGAAACAGAAATCAAATTTCGACATGCTGATGCACAAAGCGCTATTGTTGTTCTTAATAACCAAACCGGTGAATTAATAGCCTTATCAGGTGGAAGAAATCAAACTGAAGCTCGTATGTTTAATCGTGCTGTTGATTCTAAAATTCAACCAGGTTCTACAATTAAGCCAATATTTGAATATGCTCTTGCCTTTGAAAAGCTTGGTTGGGCAACATCCTATACAATAACTGACCAACCAATTTACCTTTATAATGGTAAAAACCTTATTAGAAATGCTGGTGGACAAAGCTATTATGGCGATATGTTAATCACTGAAGCTATCGCTAGATCTTTAAATACACCAGCTGTTCAAACCTTAATGAAGGTAGTAGAAGAAACAAGTGAAGAAGAATGTATCGATTATTTAAAAGCTATTGGTTTTGATGTTGATTATGAAGACTTTGACTTACAGTTTGCAATTGGTGGCAATCGCTTAACTGTTTCGCCAGTTCAATTGGCTGCAGCTCATGCGATTTTAATGAATAAAGGCAATTATATTGCTCCTCATACTATTAATCATATTGAATTTGCTGATGGCACTAAATATGAAGCCCCTACAACTGGCAAAAGTGTATTAAGTGAAGGGGCAGCTTATCTTACAGCATATTGTGAAGAATATAATGTTAGTGGTCCTTTCTTCAACTATATGCAAATTTTAAAATCTAAATATCCAGTATATGCTAAAACCGGAACTACCGACTGGGGAAGTTCGGGAACTTCAGTTGGTATTCCAAAAGGTGCCGCTAAAGATTCATGGCTTGTATGTCAAACAAGCAACTATACTATCACTATTTGGATGGGTTTTGATAAGATGGCTAAAGGTACTTATTTCACTATTGCTGATGATAATGCTAATATCAAAGGCCGAATTGGTAAAAAGCTTCTAGATGAACTTAATAATCACTTCGATTACAACCCTCATTACATCGAAAGACCAGAAGATGTTGTTGAAATTAAACATATTCGTGGTGTTTATCCTTATGCTTATCCTACATCTGGTACTCCAGTTACTGGTTTAATTAAAAAAGAATTCTATTCTCTTACCAATATTGCCGATATTCCAAAAGAAACTAAAGTTGGTGTCTTCTGTGGAATGGAAGCAAATTTCAACGATGATGGTACTATTGGTTTATCTTGGCTTGGATTTGGTAAAGCAGGAGAAGGTATGAAAGATATCTCAGCAAGTAATATCTTTGGTGATACTACATATGCTGTTGGTCGATCTTATTACGATATGACTAACTACATCTATCCATCCACCTTCTATGCTGATGTCTTTGTTAATGGTAGTCATGTAACTTCAGTATCAACTGATACTCCTTACTATACTGTATCTGTTGATGCATCAAGTGGTGATACTGTTACTGTTTGTGGTTATACATCAGATAATAGTCAACAAAATTGCTCTGATTTTAAAAAATAAATAAGTTAAAAGGCTGTCTACACAGCCTTTTTCTTATACTTATAATTAATTCAAGATAATAAAAAGCCACAATTAAGTGGCTTAGTCTTCGGCTTTTAAAGGTCTTTTCATCAGTTCAACAATAACTTCTGATGGCTTCTTACCTTCGTATAACACTTTATATACAGCATCGGTAATAGGCATTGAAATACCTTTTTCCTGAGCCATTAAATGAATGGTTTTGGCAGTTAAAATACCTTCTGTTGTAGTATGGTTATTTTTCAAAAATTCTTCACTAGAATCAGCCATGCCAATTGCTAAACCAGCTTGAAAGTTACGTGAATGAACAGATGAACATGTAACGATTAAATCGCCTACACCATTAAGTCCTAAAAAAGTTTCTTTCTCTCCACCAAAAGCCATACCATAACGAGTAATTTCAGCAAGACCTCTAGTCATCAATGCTGCTCTTGCATTATCACCCTGTTTTAAGCCTGTTAAAGCACCAGAAGCAATAGCCATAACATTCTTCGCTGCTGCTGCAATTTCGGCTCCTACAGTATCGCTATTACGATATACACGGAAATAATCATTGGCAAAGAGATGTTGAATGATGGTTGCACTTTCTTCATCATCAGAAACACTATTGATACATGTTAATTGGCGGAGAATTACTTCTTCAGCATGACTTGGACCAATTAAAGATACAACGTTTTTTACTTTATCTTGCAATACTTCTTTAATAATAAGGGAGAGTCTTTTCTTTGATTGAGGCTCAAAACCTTTAGCAACATTAATAGCGATAATTGGTTTTTGAAGATATGGATAGAGTTCGGTTGCAACTGTTTTTACAGCAACTACTGGAACACCAAATAGAATGATTTCTGCATCAGCAATATCTTCATAATTTAATGTAGCTTTAATAGCAGGATTAATATCTACACCTTTAAAGAATTTTTCATTACGATGATTATTATTGATATCACTAACTTCATCTTCACAAATGCCTTTTAACACCGGTTCATGACCATTATCTGCTAAAACTTGAGCCAAAGCGGTGGTCCAAGAACCAGATCCTAAAATACCTACTTTCATTAATTTTCCCTCTTTCGTGCAATAATGCGAATTGGAACGCCTTCAAAATCAAATGCTGAGCGTAACTGATTTTCAATATAACGCTGATAAGAGAAATGCATCAGTTCAGGATCATTGACAAATAAAACAATAACACAAGGCGCTGTCTGAACTTGTGATGCATAGTAAATGCGCAACTTTTTGCCATTATGAGTCTTAGGCGGGTTATTGAGTTGAGCATCATAAATTACTTCATTAAGAACATTGGTTGGAATACGTTGTTGTAAATTGTCATATACACGATCTATTAATGGAATTAAAGTTTGAATACGTGATTTATTCTTAGCTGAAACGAAAGCGATTGGTGCGTAGTCTAAATATACAAATTGTTTACGAATTTCTTCGGTAATACGAATCATTGTTTTATCATCTTTTTCAACAGTATCCCATTTATTATAGACAATGATTACCCCTTTTAATGCCTCATGAGCTAAACCAGCTACATGTTTATCTTGTTCGATAATACCTGTTTCACCATCAAGTACTACCAAGATTACATCAGCGCGATCGATTGCATTTTTAGATCTTAAAACAGAATACTTTTCAACTGATTCGTAAACTTTACCTCTTTTGCGAATACCTGCAGTATCTACAACGACATAATTTTTGCCATCAACCACAAAAGCAGTATCAATTGCATCTCTTGTTGTACCGGCAATACTAGAAACAATTACTCTTTCTTGATTAAGGAAGGCATTAGTTAAAGAGCTTTTACCAACATTAGGACGACCAATAATCGCAAAGCGGACACTTCCTTCATGTTCATCAATTGTTTCATCTGGCATAAGTTCAGTGCATTTATCAAGCAAATCACCAATACCAATACCATGAATAGCAGATACTGGAATCGGATCATCCATTCCTAAACGATAGAAGTCATAAATATCAGAAATGAGATCATAATCATCAATCTTATTAACAGCTAAAACAACTTTTTTATTACTTTTTTGAAGTAAACGTGCGATATATTCATCATCATTGGTAACACCTTCTCTACCATTAACAACCATTACCACAACATCAGCTTCATCAATCGCAAGTTCTACTTGTGCTTTTATTTCTTTCTGGAAAGGCTCATCTTCTAATTGGATACCACCAGTATCAATAACTCTAAATGTCTTAGAAAGCCATTGACAATCACCATATAGACGGTCACGAGTAACTCCTGGAACATCTTCAACAATCGCAAGGCGTTCTTCAAGCATTCTATTGAAAAGAGTGGATTTGCCAACATTAGGACGGCCTACAATTGCGATAGTACCATTAATCATTTTTCATCTTTTCCTTTACTAAATTCAAAATTGTATCGACAGTTTCATCTAAAGACATATTTGAACTATCAACTAAAGTTGCATCATTTGCTTGTCTTAAAGGCGAATTCTCGCGATGCATATCTTGATAATCTCTTTTTTCAATGTCTTTTAAGATATCTTCATAATTTGATTCAATGCCTTTTTCTTGGTTTTGTTTATAACGACGCATAGCTCTAGCTTCAGCTGATGCTGTAAGATAAATCTTAACTTCAGCATCTGGAAGAACTACCTCGCATATATCACGACCATCAACGATATAGCCTTTATTAGCTGCTATCTTTTGTTGTAAAGCTACCATCGCTTTTCTAACGCCTAAAAGTTTAGAAACATCAGATGCCATCAAAGAAATCTTATCACCATATAATTCTTTCTTTAAAAGAAGATCATTAACTTTGATTGTTCCATCATTTAAAACAGTCATTTCTGTTTCATTTAATAAAGCTAAAATAGCTTCTTCATCATTTAAAGAAAAACCCTTATAGTCAACATAATATGCGATAGCACGATACATAGATCCAGTATCAAGATGGACATAAGAAAGAGAGTCCGCTAACCTTTCGGCAACAGAACTCTTTCCAGCGGCACTAGGGCCATCAATCGCAATATTAATTTTTTTCATTAGATAATACCCTGTGTCTTTAATAAGCCATAGCCAATGAAACAAATAACTGCAATAAGAGCAATAATTAAAACAGTTAAGATGATATTAAGAATACGATTAGGAGCAGCTTCCTCTTCTTCTTCATTTTCATCAAGCTGTAAAACAGTTGTTTCATTTAATAATGAAGTGTTGGTTTCAGTATCTTTATCTTCGCTTTCAAGTGTTTGAGCAATCGCATGGTGTTCTTCTGGATAGAAAACCATTGTATTATCACTTGTTGCATCATCATCATTGAAATATTGACCTAGAAGTTCTGAAGCTGAATCAGATACTTCTTCTTTTGCCTCTTCTGTTTCTATAGACTCTGCTTCTTTTGTCTCTTCTGTTTCTATAGCTTCTGATTTTTTTGTTTCTTTTGCTTCTTCAGTTTCGGTTTCCTTAACTGTTTCTGTTTCATCGTTAGCAAATAAAGCACGAATATCATCAGCTTTAAAACCATCAGCTTCTTCTTCAGTCTTAGTTGGTTCTTCTACTTCTTTTGTTTCCGCAGTCTTTACTGGTTCTTCTTTTGCTTCTTCAATATTTAAGGCATTCAAAACATCACGAATTTCCATTGTGACTGTTTCATCAAGCTTTTTCTGTTTAAGACTAGCTTCCTGTTCTTCAGTGAGCTTTGGCTCTTCTTCAGGTTCTAATGATAAAGCTGGTTCTCTATTTAGTGTAGATTCTTCTGTTTTATCTTTAGCTCTAATTTCTTCAAGAATAGTATTAGATACTTCATCAGCAGTTAATAAACCTTTTGATTTAATATAATCATTTACTTCTTTAAAAGTATCATCAATATAATCATCAGATGCTGAAGATGGAGTAGCCTTAATAGGTTCTACACTTTCTTTTACTTCTTCAGTCTTAACTGGTTCTTCTACCTGAGTATCTTTAAACCAAGGGAATAAATCCGTTTCTACACTATCATCTTTTATTTCTTCTTTTGGTTCTTCTTTTGGCTCTTCTTTTTCAGTCTTAACCGGTTCTTCTTTAATAGGCTCTTTAGCTGGCTCAATCTTAGTAACAGTTTCGCCAAGTTCCTTTAAAAGAGAATCTAATGAATCATCAAACAAATCCAAAGAAGGACTATCATTAGTAGGTTTAACTTCCTTTGCTTCAGAAATAGTCTTAATTGGTGTGACATTAGAAATAATGTTATGAGCGGCCTCTTCTTTAATATTTTGTTCAAGAGTATTAACTTTATTTTCAAAACCGCTTAAAGAATCGCTCTTGATTTGAGTTTCACGATCACTTTCTAAGCGACTGCGTAAGTCGGCATATTTTTTTGTTCTTGATAACTTCTCCATGGGTAAAATACCTCCATTAAAAATTATAACAAAACACATATAAAATTTAAATATTGCATATACCTAGAAAAGCCTTTAAATAGCCTAAACAACCACCTTTTTATAAAGAAATTAAAAAAACTATATATTTTTTTCTAAAATATATTGATTTTAACTAGGAGGTTTGTTATTATATTTAAGCACGGTTTAACCGTTGATTGGTACCTTAGCCAAGTGGTAAGGCAATAGACTGCAACTCTGTGATCGCCAGTTCGAGTCTGGCAGGTACCTCCACTAAAACGGGGACATGGCGGAATAGGTAGACGCGTCGGACTTAAAATCCGGCGGTAGCAATACCGTGAGGGTTCAAGTCCCTCTGTCCCCACCATTTATTTGTTTGTGTGCGCCCATAGCTCAACTGGATAGAGCGTTTGACTACGGATCAAAAGGTTGTGGGTTCGATTCCTGCTGGGCGCGCCATTTATTTTATCGGGATGTAGCTCAGCTTGGTAGAGCGCTTGATTTGGGATCAAGGGGTCACAGGTTCGAATCCTGCCATCCCGACCATTTTTTATTCTGATGGCGAGGTAGCTTAGTTGGCTAGAGCGCTCGGTTCATACCCGGGAGGTCGTGGGTTCGAGTCCCACCCTCGCTACCATTAGTTTCTATGGACCCTTAGCTCAATTGGTCAGAGCGGCCGGCCCATAACCGGTAGGTCGTAGGTTCGAACCCTACAGGGTCCACCACTATATATTCATCTAAGTCCATATGGACTTTTTTATTATTTTTTACATTTTCCTATTTACAAATCATATTAATTCTGTAATAATAATATAGCTAAGGAGAAATACCCAAGCGGTTGAAGGGGTCGGTCTTGAAAACCGATAGGTCGTGCAAGCGGCGCTAGGGTTCGAATCCCTATTTCTCCGCCAGTAATAAATTAAAGCCTGTATTTACAGGCTTTTTTATTTCCATCACCAGATGCATGTAACTATACTTTCTAACATTTTTAATTTTATGCTTTACAAGCCCTTTTATTTTTGGTAATATTTAATAGCGCTCTTAAGAGTGATGATCGCGAGGTAGAGCAGTCTGGTAGCTCGTCGGGCTCATAACCCGGAGGTCGTTGGTTCGAATCCTTCCCTCGCAACCAATGGTTCTGTAGCTCAGTTGGTAGAGCACAGCACTGAAAATGCTGGTGTCGCCAGTTCAATTCTGGCCGGAACCACCATTGTTAAAACAAGCCCAATTATGGGCTTTTTTATTATCTATTAGCTAAAAATAAAGTCCTCTATTACTAGAGGACTTTATTTATTAATAGTTTTCTTCTTTCAACATGAAGTAAGCTTTAGGATGAGCACATACTGGGCATACTTCTGGAGCTGTTTTACCAGTATGAACATAACCGCAATTACGGCAAACCCATACTTTTTCTTCTTCTTTCGCAAATACTTCATTCTTTTCGATATTTGCAATTAATTGGCGATAACGCTCTTCATGAGTTTTTTCAATAGCTGCAACCTGTTCCATCTTAACAGCAATTTCATCAAAACCTTCTTCTCTTGCATCTTTAGCCATATTTACATACATATCGGTCCATTCACCATTTTCACCATTAGCTGCATCATTAAGATTAGCTAATGTATCAGGCATACCACCATGTAAATATTTAAACCAAAGTTTCGCATGTTCCTTTTCATTAAATGCTGTTTCTTGGAAGATAGCTGAGATTTGCTCATAACCTTCTTTTTTTGCTTTAGCAGCATAATATGTATATTTGGTATTCGCTTGTGATTCACCTGCAAATGCTGCCTTTAAATTTGCTTCTGTTTTAGTACCTTTTAAATCTTTCATATATTCTCACCTCCTTTTTTATTCTATCACTTTATTATCCTTTTCTATCTTTTCAAGCTCAAACCAGAAGATAGAATATTCATTTTCTTTAGATTCAACACCATATTTAAAACCATGTAGGACTAATAAATCTTTAGCTAATGATAAACCAATACCAGAACCTACATGAGATCTTGTATGTTCCTCATCGACTCGATAATAACGATCCCAAATATATGGCAAATCTTTTTCAGCTATGCCAATACCATTATCTTTAACAGCTATCCTATATTTACCATCCTTTAAATTAGAAGATAACACAATCTCTTTATGCTTAGAATTATTATAATTTAAGGCATTATTGATGAAATTATAGAGTACTTGTTCAATTCTTTTAGTATCGACACTAACCATTCCATCTTCATCCAAAAGAAGCTTAAAATCGATATCTAACGATTCACAATATTTCCTATATTGCTCATATACATTATTTAATAAATTATTAATACTAACTTCTTCTTTATGTAGCGTTAAAGCACTATTTTCAATTCTTGAGACATCTAATAAATCATTAACTAAATTATTCAATCTTTTAGCTTCTTTAATGATAATATCAAGATTTTCAATATTTCTTTCTTCTTCAATATCTTTCATCATTTCGCTATATCCAACAATCATTGTCAAAGGGGTTCTTAAATCATGAGAGACATTAGAAAGCAATTCTTTACGAGCTTTCTCAGCTTTTATAATTTCTTGATTAGCTTCTTTTAATGTTTCATCTAATTCTTCATACTCTTTAACTTTAAGCGGTCCACAATCAGTTTCATATTTGCCTAAAGGAAGAGAAGCACTTGCTTCTTTTAAACGTTTAAGAGGCTCAGAAATCTTCTTTGAGACACTAAAGCCAAGGATTAAAGTAAAGATAGCTACTAAAATACTTATTAGCCAAAATTGGCCTCTAATGGTTGCAATTGTTGAATCAAGAGGTGTAACAATAGTTGATACCATGATTAAGGAACTAGTTGAATCATTATTAATCGCTTTGGCATAAAGATACATTGGCATCTTTTTATCTTCAATAATTGCTAAATGATAATCACGAAATAGTTTTTCACCACCATCTTCATATGTTTCTTG
>CAKUWO010000013.1 GCA_934699415.1 uncultured Erysipelotrichaceae bacterium | reverse complement strand
TCTGTCGTATAAATAATCATATCTGCTTTTTCTTTGTTCATAAATTAATTTTCCTCCAAAATCAGATACATTATCAGTCAGGGATATAGTAATCACCGCATTGGGTATAAGTGAAGTTCTGAGCCATAATGATACCTCCAATAAATCTTTGATTTTCATATTAGAAGTAATGTAAGTGTGAGTTTTGGGTAGTTTCTTTAACTTCGGGAAACTCCGGTCTTCCATTTTGATACTGCCCGGTCACTGATTCCGAGCTTCTCAGCAAGGCTCGCCTGAGTCATGCCCTGTTCCTTTCTGCATGATGCTATGAAATTTTCAATTTTGATTTGATCCATATCGGGCACCTCCTTTCATGGCTCAAGCATAGCCGGTATCATCATTTTTACACGAACCGTAGGTTGATTTCCTGCAACTCTACCGCAGGTTGAGTCCGGTAAAGTGCGCCCCCCGCTGATGATGGCAGTGTGGGAGCCTTTTGCCTGTCCTAAAGCGCATCCTTTGGACAGTTTCTAACACATTCCATGCATAGAATACATTCTGTTCCATTTTTTCGTTTTCGAGAATTATCTGTCACGTCTACATTCATAGGACATACTCGTTTGCATTTCCCACATGAGATGCATTTGTCTTTGTCGCATTTTATCCTGAGAACCGAGAAGTAACTCATTGGCTTCAAGAATACAGTGATGGGACATATATATTTACAAAATGCTCGGTTATCCTTAAACGCAAATGCGAGTGCAATGCCCACAGCATAATAAGCGAGATTACCGACAATAAATGCCCAGAACATAATCCGTTCGATATTGCCAACCTTAGCAAGGAATAATGAGGCAACAAATACCAATGAAACCGTAAATGTAATGTATCTGATCCATCCAAGCTTCTTTCTTGGTTGTGATGGAGACTTGTAAGGAAGAAAATCCAAGACCATAGCTGTCCAGCAGGCATATCCACACCAGCCTCTGCCGAATAACAGTGGCCCGATAATCTTTGCAACGGCATAATGAATGGTGGCAGCCTCAAAAACTCCGGTGAATAAGTAATACCAGAATCCCTCGATCTGCATATTCTCATTGCAGATAAGCCCCAGATATATCAGCATATATAAGCCAACAAGCAACTGAACGATACGTCTTGCGTGCTTATATTTTTTTATAAACAGAAAAATCCCCAAAGATATCGAAAGCCCGATGTAGCTGAAATTGAAGAGGTAAAAAATATTATCCTTTGTAAGCCATAATGTAATTGCAACAGCTTCAAAGATTATGAGCATAAAAAGCGGTGCCAAATATTTCTTCAATCTATCACCTCCATTCGACTTTCCCTGACATCAAACAGACCGTCTCCACATGCGCCGTTTGTGGAAACATATCAACGAAAGTCATTTTCTCTACTTCATAAGCTAAATTTTTAATATTCTTAGCTAATGTTACAGGATTACAAGAAATATATAAGATTTTATCAATCTTACTCTTCTTAATAATTTCAATCATATTATCATCTAACCCACTTCTTGGTGGATCCACTATCAACAAATCAATCTTTTCTTTTGAAGCAATATCTTTTAATGCCTTTGCCGCGTCATTACAAAGATATTGAATATTACTAATGTTATTATTTTCAGCGATTCTTCTGGCATCTTTTACTGCTTCTTCAACGATTTCAATGCCAATAAGACGTTTAGCTTTATCTTTCATCAACATCGAAATTAAGCCAACACCTGAATATGCCTCTACTGCTAAATCAATCTCTTCATCATCTAAAAATGATATTGCAATATTATAGAGTCTAGCAGCTTGCAACTCATTTAATTGAAAGAAAGACTTAGTAGATAGAATAGAATCAATACCTTCAAAATTTATATCTAAATAAGGTTTATTTAAATGAATTAGATTATCACCAAAAAACTCTATACTATTCTTCTTTTTAATTACACTTAAATCTATTACTTCTATCCCTTCAGCAATTAATTCTTTAACCATATTAGCTGGCAATTTATCTATACTACCAATAAAACAAACTTCACTTCCATCAAGTACTCTTAAAAAGATACCTCTAAGCCCATTCTTATCTTTATAATCTTTTAGATGATATTTATTAACTAACTCAATAATAATCTTTCTTTTCTTTTCTAATTCTTCATTATGAATTAAACATTTATCAAGCTTAAAAATACGATTAGTACCTTTCTGATAAAAACCAGCTATTGTTTGATTCTTAATTGTTTTAACTTGAAGTTTAGTTGCATTACGATATCCTAGTTCTTTAATAGAACCAACAATAGGCCATTTAGAAGCATCATATGATGCATATTTATTAAGAGCTTCAACAGCTAATGATTTCTTAATATTGAGCTGTTCTTGGTATTTAACATGCATCAAGGAACAACCACCACATTTAAAATAATGAGGACAAATCGGTTTAATACGATTAGGACTATAAGATAATAATTTTACAATATGACCTACTTTATAACGTCCATAGTCAATATCAATAGCAATTTCAGCTTTTTCATTAGGCAATAACCCGTCAACAAAAACGGGAATTTTATGATCATAACAAATTCCTTCACCATTAATTCCTATCTTTTTACCTACAAGAATCATTATTTAGCCCTTTCTTTATCTTGTGCTTTTTTAGATAGACAAAGAATTTCTTCAAGAAAAGCTAAATATTCTTCTTTAATATCTCCTTCTAAATCATTTGTTAAGCGAATTTTCATTTCTGATTCTCTTGAAGGGTCATAAGTCGGTAAATCATGAGCCATCTTATAACGTACGACATCTAAAACTGTTTCTCTTCTTTTTAAGAAAAGTTTCTTCATTTCTAAATCAATCTCATTAATTGTTGCACGACATTCATTTAAATCTTTCATTTTTTATTCTCCTTTATTAATTCATTAATCGTTTTATCTTCGCCTTTAATCAATACTCTTTTGCCTTCTTCTTCATCTTTTAAATATGTAATATCAAGAAGGGCTTTATATTTTTCAAGTAATGCTAAATTATGATATTTAATAATTATTTCACTTTCTTTATCAGCTGGATAGAGTAGTGAGGCAATTCTAGCTTTCAATTCTTCTATCCCTTCAAGAGTATTGGCTGATACTTCAAGTGGATATTTGCCTCTTTCTTTTACTAAATCAACTTTATTAAATACTTCAAGATATGGTATATCACTAGCACCAATAGTTCCTAAAGTTTTTAAGGCCACATCTTTTTGCATTAGATATTGCCTAGATGTTATATCACTTACCAAAAGTAATAAGTCAGCTTCTTTACATGAGCTTAAGGTACTTCTAAATGAATCAATTAATTCATGTGGTAAATCACTTACAAAGCCAACAGTATCATATGCTAAAAAGACATAATTCTTATATTCAATCCTTCTAACAGTTACATCAAGCGTTGCAAATAACTGGTCTTTGGCTTCTGGTGCTTTAACGTTACTAGTCATTAAAGCTTTTAATAATGATGACTTGCCTACATTGGTATAGCCAATTAAAGCTACTTTTTTAAGTCCAGATTTTTTACGATGTCTTTTCTTTTCTTCGTCTTTAATAGCAGCACTTTTAATTTCTTTTTCTAAAACAGCAATTCTTCTTTTGTTAGCTTTAGCTTGTAAAGCGCTACGTGATTCACCACTTCCCTTATTATGTAATGAGCCACCACCACTTTGGTCTTCGGCTCCTTTTTCTTTAACCCTTTGTGGTAAAGCATAACGTAATCTCGCTAATTCGGTTTGTCTTTTAGCTTCTTTACTTCCGGCATGTTTCTCAAAGATATTTAAAATAAGATGGGCACGATCTATAATTTCAACGCCTAGTTCTTCTTGAAGTTTCTTTTGCATTGCAAAAGTTAAAAGATTATAAAAAACCACTGCTTGAGCATCTTGTTCAATAACTAATTGTTTGAGCTCTTCAAGTTTGCCACTACGAATAGCTGTTTTAGGATCTAAAGAACGTGCTTGTTGAATAATTGTTTCTACAACATCATAACCAGCAGTTTTTAACAATTCTTTATTCTCTTCAATATAGAAATCGAAGTCTTTTTTATCTTTTAAATTAACAATTACAAATATCGCTCTAATCATTTTTAATACCTTTCATATATCAAATTATGACATATTTTATATTTGTGTCATAACATTTATAAATTTCACATTATTTTCCCATAAAATAAATGTTTAATTAAATCATGAAATCAAAATATTTATTATCATTTTTATGTTTAACAATGCTGCTTACAGGTTGTGCAGCAAATAAAAAACCATCATCATCTGAAAGCAATAACGATGCTGAAGAATTAAAAATCGATGTAGCTGATTATTTAAAAACAGCAGAAGATAATTTAAAAAGTGGTTCTTTCACTATTTCTGGTGAAACTTCAGCTTCAATTGGTTTATTAAGCGTTCCTGTTAAAGTTGAACTTATTTCTACTTTAGAAGATACTAGAACCAATAAATTAAGTGCTAACTTAAAAGTACCTCTTATTTCATATAATGTTGAAGTATTAGATACTAGAGAGAAAATGAATATCAATCTTAATGGTACAGAAACAAGTGTTGCTCCATTAAGTACCGATCTTGTTGATATGATTTTCAATGAAAATATTCGTAATCAATTATTAGAAGATTCTTTCTCTTCAGTAAAAAGTGAAGATGGTGATGTAATTATTACTCTTGCTTTCCAAAATAGTGAAAATTTCTTAAATGATATTTTATCAAAACTTGGCACAAGCAGTCTCAATCTTGGTGTCGATAAAATGACATTCACTATCAATCCTAATAATGTACATTATAAAGAAATTAGAATTGATGGTCATTTAACTATTAATGATCAGAATTTCAAAGCTGTATTACCACTTGTAATATCTTAAACTAGTTCTATGAACTAGTTTTTATTTATAAAAACGACGATTTAAAGATTTCTTTAATCGCCGTTTTATTTTATTTATAATTTTTATTTACCGAAACGCTCAAGTAAACGTCTAGTTGCTTCTTCCATACTAATTTCTTCCGTTTTAGCTTTATGTGGTCGATTAGCTTTATGACGATTCTTGTTTAATTTATACATTGCATCTCTTTTTGTTAAATCATCAGGAGATAAAAGTGATAATTGAACTTTACCTTTTTGTTCATCAACACCAATAACAAATACTTTAACAATATCACCAACAGCTACTTTATCACTTGGATGATTAATCTTTTGCATGCTCATCTTTGAGATATGAACTAAACCATCTTCATGTAAACCGATATCAACAAAAGCACCAAAGTCAACAACGTTACGAACAGTACCTGATAATTCATCACCGATATGTAAATCTTTAAGTTCTAAAACATCGCTCTTAAGTAATGCTCCTTCAAACTGTTCACGATAGTCACGTAATGGTTGACGAATCGCATCTTCGATATCTTTTAATGTATAAGCATCGATATCTAAGTCTTTAATCTTTTCTTCAGGGAATTCAGCATCCATAATGCCAAGACTAGTAATGCCACAAGCTTTCATTACTTTTCTTGCAGCATCATAACTTTCTGGATGGATACCTGTTTCATCAAGTGGTTCATCACCCCCAACAATTCTTAAGAAACCAGCACATTGAGTGAAAGTTTTAGCTCCGAGCTTTTTAACTTTAAGTAATTCTTTACGATTTGTAAAACGTCCATTTTCATTACGATAATTAACAATTTCTCTAGCAGTAGCACTATTTAAACCTGAAATATGCATTAAAAGCTCAGGACTTGCAGTATTTAAGTCAGCACCTGTACGGTTAACACATTTCATAACAACTTCATCAAGTCTTTCACTTAAATCCTTAACTGGTAAATCATGTTGATATTGACCAACACCAATTGATTTAGGATCTATCTTAATAAGCTCAGCTAGTGGATCTAAAAGACGACGACCAATACTAACTGCACTTCTTTCTTCTACTGCCATATCAGGGAATTCTTTACGAGCTTCTTCTTGAGCTGACCAAACTGATGCTCCGGCTTCGGATACAATTGCATAACTTACATTAAAATTATTATCTTTAATTAGGTCAGCAATTAATTTTTCGCTTTCTCTTGAAGCTGTGCCATTACCAATCGCAATGATTTCAACTTTATAATCATTAATTAATTTAAGCAATTTTTTATTGGTAGCTTCAATATTACCGTCTTTTCTAAATGGGAAAACTTTATCAACTGTAAGCATCTTACCTGTTTCATCTAAGACTGCTAATTTGCAACCATTATAGAAACCAGGGTCGAAACCTAAAACAACACGTCCTTTAAGCGGAGCTTGTAATAAAAGCTTTTCAAGATTTAATGAGAATACTTCAATTGAACTGGTATGAGCTCTTAAAGATAAATCACTGCGAATTTCATTTTCAATACTAGGTAATAATAATCTTTCGCATCCATCATTAATTGCTTCAATTAATTCATTTTCTAGATAAGTATTAGAAGCACCAATATAAAACTCTTGAGCTTCTTTTTCTAAAGCTTCTAAATCATAGCCGAAAGATACTAAAATAACTTTTTCTTTTTCAGCACGATCGATAGCCATAATACGATGGTTAGCTAAATCACTAATTTTTTCAGAGCGATCATAGTACATTTCATATACTTTTTTCTCATCTTCAGCATCTTTTTTCTTCTTAGTTACAATAACACCTGTTTTAAGAATAGTGTCTTTAAAACTCCAACGTAATTTCGCATTATCAGAGACATTTTCAGCAATAATATCTTTGGCACCGCTAACGGCATCATTTACATTCTTAACATTTTCATTAAGATATGCGCTTGCCTCTTTTTCTAAATCACCAGTTTCTGGTAAAGAAAGCATATAATCTGCTAATGGTTGTAAACCATTTTTAATAGCAATACCAGCTCTAGTCTTTTTCTTTTGCTTATATGGCTTATAAAGGTCTTCTACCTGTGATAATTTATCGCAAGCCTCAATTGATTCTTTAATTTCATCAGTTAATTTACCCTGTTCAGCAATAAGCTTTAAAACAGCTTCTTTACGAGAAGCTAAATTTTCTTGGTATTGATATTGTTTCTCAATATATAAGATTTGTTCCTCATCCAAACCTTTAGTTGCTTCTTTACGGTAACGCGCAATAAAAGGAACAGTATTTCCTTCTTCTAAGAGTTTAAAAGCGTTACCAGCTTGATCGATGCCAATTTTTAATTCTTTAGCAATACTTTGAATAATTGTTTCGTTCATATTATCAATAACTCCTTGTCGTACCATAATAACACCAAATCAAAAATTATAATATCTTGACAACTAATACTTTATATAAAAATTGTGCTTTTTTTAAATAAGATTATAATAGTTAATGACTATCTAAAAGGAGAAAACAATGAAACCAACTTTAGTAATCCTAGCTGCCGGAATGGGATCAAGATATGGCGGTTTAAAACAAATTGACACTCTTGGAAATAATGGTGAGTCTATTATTGACTTTACAATATATGATGCGATCAAGAGTGGCTTTAAAAAAGTAGTATTAATTATTCGTAAGGAACACGAAGAAGCTTTTGAAGAACATTTAGTTAAAAAGATTCGTCCATTTGTGGAAGTAGAATATGCTTATCAATCACTTACTGATATTCCTGAAGGTATAACTATCCCTGAAGGTAGAGAAAAACCTTGGGGAACAACACATGCGCTTCTTGCATGCCGTAACATCTTAAAAGATGATCCATTTGTGATCTGCAATGCTGATGACTATTATGGTAAGGATGCTTTCAACAAAGTTATGAACTTCTTTGAAAACGGTATTGCTGATAACCATTATTGTATGATTGGTTATGAACTTTCTAAAACACTTAGTGAAAATGGTACTGTAACACGTGGTTTCTGCAAGCGTGATGAAGAAGGTTATTTAAGCGATATTCATGAAACTATGAATATCAAAAATGTTAATGAGCAAGCTGTTGTATGTGAAGAAGACAAAGAAATCGAAGTAGCAAACAATACACCAGTTTCTATGAACTTCTGGGGATTCACTCCAGCTATTATCCCTGCTCTTCAAAAACTATTTGATGAACAGATTGAAGAAGGCATTAAAAATAACCCATTAAAGTATGAAGCTCTTTTACCTAACCATGTAGGTGAACTTATCAAAGAAAATGCCTGCAAAGTAAAAGTTTTAACATCAAACGATTCTTGGTTTGGTGTTACATACAAGGAAGATAAGCCAAAAGTAGTAGCACACTTTGAACAATTCAAAGAAGATGGCACTTATCCATTTGATCTTTGGAAATAATCTTCTTGTCTAATAAGAAACTTTGTCATAAAATATAGTAGTTGTGGGGGTATGGCGAAATTGGTAGACGCGTTGGACTTAGAATCCAATGGGCGACCGTAAGAGTTCGAGTCTCTTTACCCCCACCATACTACTTATATAGTCCGTATATACGGGCTTTTTTTATATCTTAATATATCAAAAACCTCTTGATTGTTTTAATTTTGACAAAGCTTTCTAATTTTTCATGTAGTAAAACTAATGCCAAATTGTCTTCCTTTATTTGTTTTTAAGTTTCTATATGCTAATCAATTTTTATAAAGAGCTTTCTTCAATGGTTTTTGGGTATTGACCTCTTTTTGCGTTTAACTTTTGTATCTAGCTTTACAAATTACAACTAATTTCTATAATGTCTGACAACTATATAGCAATCAAATCGACCGTTCTTATTAATGTATTTATGACTCTCTTATTTTCGGTTCTGTTCCAACTAGTTAATGAATATCATTTTAAACATACCTTTAATGCATTAAAAGAAGTTAAAATTGTTAATATCCTCATTTTATTGTGATTGTTCTTCAATAACTTCTGCAGTGTCTTTGATTTCTTCTGGTATTCTTTCTCCTTTCACCCTTACAGTAGTTGCCTATAAGTTCATTTGCCTATAATAAAAAGCGAGTTTCCTCGCTCTTTATTCAATATAAATGCATTTCTTTTACACCTTTATGCTAGGCAAAAGAAAAGCACCTCTTGCGAAGTGCTCACCCTTTAGGAACACGCCTGGTGTAGCCTGTCCATGATCTCTTTTTCTACCTATACCATACCTTATAGGACTATATAGGCGTTATCGCGCTATGTTCTCTACCTCATGTTCCTTAATTTTATATTATGCATAAATTTAAATAAATTCAAAAAATAAACACCAAAACTCACATATCCTAAGTTAAATAATATTATTATTTTAATATTTTATATAAAAAATGATTTATTCAGCTTTTTATTATATTAAGCTTTATATCTTAAGACATTCTTCATTTATCAAACAATATTATTTATAATTAATCCATGTACTTAACAATAGATATGGGAAATACCAACATTAAGCTTGGTCTTTATGATAACGACAAACAAATCGATTTCACGCGTTTCAAAACAAAGCAACATGACTATTATGATTTAATTCGTCTATTTCTTAAAGCTAATAATTTAGACTATGTTGAAGACGCTATTATATCTTGTGTTACACCTAGTATTCTTATCAAGTTTAAAGATGATCTTAAAACTTTCATCAAGAATGAAATTATTGAAGTTAATTATCATACCGATTTAGGTATTAATATTATTAGCGATACACCAGAAATAATAGGTAATGATTTATTGGTAATGTCATCTTATGCTTATCATCTGACGCATAAAGCTAGTATTGTTATATCATTCGGTACTGCAACCGTCTTTGTATATACCGACCTATCAGGAAATTATCGTTATGCTATGATTGCTCCTGGCTTTGAAGCAGCATATAAAACTTTATTTAAAGATGCAGAAAATCTAAATGATACCCCTCTTTCTTACCCTGAAACTGTTCTTGCAACAAATACTCTCGATGCTTTAAATGCTGGAATTGTTGAAGGCTATGTAGGTTTAACCAATCATTTAATATCTAAGATGAAAGAAGAGTTAAATAATGATGATATAGCTATTATTATATGTGGTGGTAATGCTGAAATTTTAACTAAAGGAATAGAAGATATTACTACATATAAAGCTGATTTTGTAACTGAAGGATTATCATATATTTATTTGAGGAATAAAAAATGAATAAAGTTATCTTAGCTAGTGGCTCCCCTAGAAGAAAAGAGCTCTTTGAAACCCTTAATATCCCTTTCGATATTAAAGTGAGTAATGTTGACGAATCATTAGATGCTAATTTAAGCATTTGTGAAAACATCGAAGCTTTGTCTTTCCGTAAAGCTCTTGCAGTCTTTAAAGAAAATAAAGATAGTGTTGTTATTGGTTCTGATACTGTAGTTGTAATTAATGGTGAGGTTTTAGGTAAACCTAAAAATGAAGAAAATGCTTCAGTCATGCTACATAAATTAAGCAATAAAACTCATCAAGTAATTACAGCTGTAAGCATTATTAGTGCCACCAAAAGTGAAACCTATTCAATAGTCTCAGATGTCACTTTTAATCAAATGAGTGACGAAGAAATAATTGACTATATAAATACCAAAGAGCCTTTCGATAAAGCTGGTGGCTATGCAATTCAGGGCTACGGTGCACGTTTCATTAAAGAAATCAAAGGTGATTATTATGCCATCGTTGGTTTGCCTGTTTCATCTTTATATCAAAGGATACAGAAATATTTATGAAAAGAGTAATTTTAAAACAAAAAGAAGGTCGTACATTACAAAGTGGTGGACTTTGGGTTTATGACAATGAAATCAAAGAAGAAGATGATATTTTAGATGGTGAAATTGTTGAAGTCTATAACGAAAAAGGTCATTTCTTTGGTAAAGGCTTCTATAATCATCATTCCAAAATTAGAGTTCGTTTATTAACGAGATTAAATGAAGAAATTGATGATAATTTCTTCTATAGACGCCTTTTAAGTGCTTATAACTATCGTAAACAAGTTATTGATTTATCAGCTTGTCGCTTAGTATTTGGCGATGCTGATATGCTTAGTGGCTTAACAATTGATAAATATAATGATGTTTTAGTATTTGAAGCATTATCTTATGGCATTGATTTAATTAAAGAAAAATTAATGTTAATGATGAAAGAAATCTTAGAAAATGACGGTCATAAAATAAATGCCATCATGGAAAGATCTGATGCGAAAGTCAGAACCCTTGAAGGCCTCGATAGAATTAAAGGGTGGCTAATTGAAGGCAATCCTGAAGTAAGAATTAAAGAAAATGGTTTATTGCTAGATATTGATGTTTTAAATGGCCAAAAGACTGGTTATTTCTTGGATCAAAAAAACAATCGTAAAGCTTTACAAAGCTATGCTAAAGGCTTAACAGTTCTTGATTGTTTCTGCAATCAGGGCGGTTTTGCCCTCAATTGTGGACTTGGTGGTGCTAAAAAAGTAATTGGTGTCGATGCATCAAGTGAAGCTATCGCAAGAGCTAGTCATAATGCTGAAATCAATAATCTTTCAAATACTGTTTCTTTTGAAGTACAAGATGTCTTTGAATATTTACCAGAACTTAATCGTCAAAACCAAAAATTTGACATGATTATTTTAGATCCCCCTGCATTTACTAAATCACGCTCTTCATTAAAAAATGCTTTAAAAGGCTATCGCGAAATCAATATGCAAGCTTTAAGGTTAGTTAAAAATGGTGGTTTTTTAGTATCTTCATCTTGTTCGGAATTTTTAAGTGAAGAAGACTTTAGAAATGTTATTACTCAAGCAGGTAAAATAACTCACAAACGTTTAAGACAAGTATTTTTTAATACCCAAGCCCCAGATCATCCTATTATTTGGGGGAGCAATGCAAGCTATTATTTAAAATTTTATATATTACAAGTTGAAGATGAAAGATAACAAAAAAAGAGGCTAAAAAGTCTCTTTTTTAGTTTCACTATTTTCTTTTTCTCTTCTTAGACGATCATTTTCAATCCATTCATCAAGAGTTAAAGGTGTGTAATCAGAATACATGCAGAAGCAATTAATCATCTGACAAGGTATCGCTCTTACTTTACCATCAGGATTAACTCTTTTTGAATTTCTAGTTTCATTAATAAAATGATTTAATAATCTTTCATCAAAACTATCATGCACATGACCATATAACATATATGTTAAGGGTTTACCTGCTTCATCTAATTTATATTGGCCATTATAAAACATAATTGGGTAATGACATAAAACAATCTTTCTTCGATTATCATGCATTTCAGCATATGGTTTAATCCATTCAAATCGATCTGCACCATATTCTTTTTCTTTATCAAAACGATCATGATTACCAAGTATTAAGAATAATTTACCATTAAGTTTATTTAATACTTCTCTTGTTTCTTCCTCGTTACCATAAGAGAAATCGCCAAGAATTATTACTTCATCATTTTTTCTAACTTTTGCATTCCATTTAGCAATCATATAGTCATTCATGGCATAAACATCTTCAAAACCTCTTTCATCCATTTTGGTAAGCAAAGCACGATGAAAGAAGTGACAATCCGAAATATAATAACGCATTAAATACCACCCTTAAAAACGTTTACTAAGCGCATGTTCTAAAATATAATCAACAACCACTTTAGGTACAAAAGATGAAATATCACCACCATAACGCATTATTTCTCTTACGGTAGAAGATGAAATATGAGCATATTCCGGAAGTGATTCTAAAAATATTGTTTCTATTTGATTATTCATAGCCCTATTCACTAACATCATATTCTTTTCATATTCATAATCAGATGCTGAACGAATACCACGTAAGATAATATTACAACCCCTATTAGTTGCTTGATTAACAGTTAATCCATCACTAACAGTTACTTTAATATCTAAATCTTTAACACACAATTCAACCATTTCTTTTCTCTCTTGCATAGAGAAAAGACTAGTTTTATGGGGATTTTCCATAATCGCTATTTCTACTTCATCAAATAGTTTTAAAGAGCGATTGATGATATCCATATGACCTAAAGTAATAGGATCAAAGCTTCCGGGAATTAATACTTTATTCATCTTTCCTCCTGTAATAAAACAAACGGCTTATACCATATTTCTTATCTTTAATAAGTTCATATCCTAAAGGAATAAAAGGATCTTCTTTTGCATCTTCTTCATATAATAATAACCCATCTTTCTTTAAGATATTATTTTCTCTAATAAGCTTAAATACTTCTTCTTTATCTTTGAAATGATATGGTGGGTCTAAGAAACAAATATCATAGCTTTTCTTACATTCCTTCAAAAAAGAAAGGGCATCTTTACCAATTAATTCATAATTTTCATCAATTGAAGCTAAATTAGCTTTAATAATTTTTAATGCCCCATTATCTTTATCAACTAACGTTAAATCATTTACACCTCTTGACAACGCTTCTATACCACAAGCTCCACTTCCAGCAAATAAATCCAAAAATGATGCTCCTTCAATATTGCCAAGAGATGAAAACATCGCTTCTCTTAATCTAGACCTTGTAGGACGCGTAACATCTTCCCCTTCTAGACTTAGTAATTTTTTTCCACGATATTTACCAGCAATTATTCTAAGCATTTTATAGCCCTTTCATAACGTATAATTTCTGATTGTGCAAAGCCTAAAGACATCATTGATGCCCATAAAGATGAACCACCAGATGAAACAATTAATAATGGAACACCAGTAAGAGGAATAAGTCCTGATACTCCACCAATATTAAAGATGATATGTAAGATAAAATACATAAAACTACCAACAATAATCATTCTTGATTGACTATCATTTACTTTTAATGAATAGCTTACAAGAGGCTTTAAAATCATGAAATAGAGAATAATAAGTGGTAATAAACCAAATACCACACCTAATTCTTCCATAATAACCGCAAAGATAAAATCAGATGATGGGTTAGGGAAATTCATAAATTTATGAATCGAATTACCATAACCTACACCAAATAAACCACCTTGTGCAATTGATACTAAAGATAATACTAAGTGATATCCGCTATCATATTGATCTTCAAAAGGATTAGCACTTGATAAGAAACGATTTAAACGATAATCATTAATACCTAAGCTTTTGATAAAAGCTGTTCCAAGCGGTGATAAAACAATCAATGAAACAATAATTACAAATATAAATAATCCATAGGTTAAAGAGCGACATTTTGAAGTACCTGGTAAATTAGAAATCATTAAGACAATATAATTAATACCAAATAAAACAATTGCTGAACCAAAATCATGTTCCACCAAAAGAATGATAAAAAACATAATTAAATTCTTAAGCATCATTTCGCCATATTTTTTAATATTAGCTTCCATTCCTTCGTTTTTAGACATTACAGAAGAAATATAAATAATCATAAATACTTTAGCAAATTCTGAAGGCTGAATAGTAACTGGGCCTAGTCTAACCCAAGCATAAGCACCACCAGCTGAAGCTTGCAAACGTGGCAAAAAGAGTAAAGCAATAAATAGATAATAAATCTTATCTAATGTATCTTTTCTTAAACCATGAAGTGGAAATCTTGCAGCCATACCCATTAGAAAAACACCACCTATAATATAGGCAGTCTGTTTAATAAATGATGAAATAATAACTGATGATTGACCAGCTTTACGACTCATCTCAGCTGATGCAATCATAAATAAACCAAATATTGAAAGTAATAAAGCACCAATAAATATTGAGCGATTACTGTAACTAGGAAAAGGGTGAAATTTCTTTTTTTGCATAACAATATTTTATCATAATATTTTAACTATTCTTTTAAATAGGATATAATCATTACATATGAAAATAACTAACAAGATCATTATCAAGGATGACAATCCTTTGATTAAAGAGAGGTCTTTGAATGTCCCTCTCCCTTTAAGCATTGAAGACCAAGAGCTTATGGATGCCATGATTAAGTATGTTGAAGACTCAACAGATGAAGAAATTGCTGAAAAAGAAGATCTCTTACCAGCTGTTGGCATTTCAGCTATCCAAGTTGGCGAAAAAAAGAAGATGTTAGCAATTGTCTTGCGCGATGAAAATGATGAAATTGAAGTTGAATTAGCTTTAGTTAATCCAGTCATTTTAAGTTCATCAATTGAAGAAGTTTATTTAGGATCTGGTGAAGGATGTCTTTCAGTTCCTAAGCATCATGAAGGATATGTATATCGCTCAAGAAGAATTAAAGTAAGAGCTTATGATGCTCTTAAAAAAGAAGAAGTTGTCTTTAGAGCTCACGATTATTTAGCAATTGTATTGCAACATGAAATCGATCATATGAGTGGAATACTTTATTATGATCATATTAATAAAAAAGATCCTTTCATCAAAAAAGAGAACGCTTACTGTTTAGAATAGGAGGAAATATGGCTATCAAGAAAAACCCTAATAAAGCACGCTCTTTATCTTCATTTTATGATCCCAACTACAATAGTAAAAAAGATACTTTAGTATATGCCCTTGGAGGGCTTGGTGAAGTCGGTAAAAACATGTATTGTTTTGAACATGATGATGAAATTATCATTGTTGATGCCGGCGTTAAGTTCCCAGATGATGAATTATTAGGAATTGATTATGTCATTCCTGATTATACACATCTCATTAAAAATAAAGACAAGATTAAAGGTTTATTTATTACCCATGGTCATGAAGACCATATCGGTGGTATCCCTTTCTTACTTTTAGTATGCCCAATTGAAAAAATCTATGCTCCAAAATTCGCTAAAGCTTTAATTGAAAAGAAATTAAGTGAAAGAAAGAAATTATCAAGATGGCCAATTATTGAAATTAATGAAGATAGTGTTGTTGAAACAAAACATTTTAAAGTTGAATTCTACAATACTGTTCACTCTATCCCTGATTCATTAGGTATGCTTATCACTACACCTAATGGTCGTATTGTTGAAACAGGTGACTTTAAATTCGACTTAACACCAACTGGTAAGAATACCAATTATGAAAAACTTGTTTTCTTTGCCTCACAAGGTGTAAGTCTATTAATGTCTGACTCTACTAACTCAGAAGTTGAAGGATTTTCTGTTTCGGAACAAAAGGTAGCTCAAACAATTAAAGAAATTACAGCTAAAACTAAAGGCCGTTTAATTGTTTCTACTTTCGCAAGTAATTTATATCGTTTAGCTTCAATTATTCAATCTGCAAGAGATTGTGGACGTAAAGTATGCGTCTTTGGTCGCTCAATGGAAAATGTTGTTGAAATCGGTTTAAGAATGAAAACAATCAATGTTCCTGCTGATACTTTTGTTGATTCAGGTAAAATTGCTACTTTACCACCAGAAGAAGTATGTATTATTTGTACCGGCTCTCAAGGTGAAACCTTAGCTGCATTATCAAGAATTGCTAATGGAACACATAAATATGTCAAGATTCATCCAGGTGATACTGTTGTCTTCTCATCTAATCCAATTCCAGGTAATGCAATATCAGTATCTGGTACTGTCGACTTATTAGAAAGACGTGGCGCAAATGTTTTAACAAATGCTGTCTTAAACTCTTTACATACTACAGGACATGCTTCTAAAGAGGAACAAAAGCTTATGATTCAGCTTGTAAGACCTAAATATTTTATGCCTATGCATGGTGAATATAAAATGCTCAAGATTCATGCTGAATCTGGTCATGCTTGTGGAATTCCTGAAGAAAATATCTTTATTTGTTCTAATGGTGACCCATTAATTATGCGTGATGGTGAAATTATTAGATCTTCTGGGCGCATTCAAACAGATGCTATTTATGTCGATGGTAATGATTTCTCTGGTTTATCAACATCAGTAATTCGCGACCGTCAGATTTTATCAGGATCTGGTATGGTTGCTTGCATTGTTTGCATTGATTCTCGTTACAATACCATTCTTTGCCGTCCAGGTATTGTATCTCGTGGCTTTGTCTTTGTTAAAGAAAATACTGCTATGTTTAAAGAAGCTGAAATGTTAGTTTATGATGCTCTTAAACAAACAATGAAAAACAAAGTTACTTTCGGGGATCTTAAAAATTGCATTCGTAACACCCTTGAACCTTTCCTTTATAAAAAGACCAATCGTAACCCTATTGTAATACCAGTAATCTTAAATCATAAAGATGATCGTAAAGACAGTGATGTTGAATTAGATTTAAAAGCAATTGATAAAAAACATAAATCAATACATAAAAAGGCTGAGGATTAATCCCCGACCTTTTTTCTTTTATCTTCACCTTTTAAACAATAAGGCTCTGCTAAGACTATAATTCTTTCCATCAAACGATCCGCTTTTAATTTATCTTCTTTTTGATTCTTATCATAAGAATAATGATGTCTTAAACTTTCGATATCTTGATTCGATGTAAAGAAAGTTGTTTTATGATTTTCCATACGATAATCTAAGATTACAAATAAAATATCATCTCTACTAAAAGCCGATACATTCTCATTACCAATATCATCAAGTATTAAGACATCGCATTTCTTCATCATTTGAATTAAATCTTCTTCTTTTGATGGATCTTCAATTGCATATTTACGCATTTTATTAATGAAATCATTAACTTTTACAAAAGCAGTTTTCTTCTTTAATTTAACTAATTCATTAGCTAAAGCAATCATTGTATAAGTCTTACCAACCCCAAAACTACCAAATAGATATAAACCTTTATCTCTTTTACCATCAAGAAATTGATATAAAAGATAAATTAAATTACGGTTATATTCATCCATTTTTAAATCATTTAATTCAATATTATCTAATTTATTAGCATAGTCTTGATATACAAGAGTATTCCTTTCTTGCATCTTTTTCTCTTTTAAAAGACGATAAGTACAATAATCAATCTCTTCATATATTTGAGGTTTAATATAACTCAAGCCTTCTCTTTCACCCACTCTTTTTTGTTTACAATAGTTAAGTCCTTTACATCCTTCACATTTTTTAAGTGATGATGCGTAACGCTCAAACAAATAACTCTTATCTTTTAGAATATCAATATCTAAATTATTATTCTTCAAAAAAGACAAAACATCTTCATTCTTTTTAAGATCTTCGATTACTTTTTGTTCATAATCAGCAATCTGTTCTTTTTGAATATCTAATTCATGTAAGAGATCTTTCATCCTTTTCTCCTTTTGAAGAATTCATTTACTTCATCATCATCAAGTTGTGGATTAATAGAACTATCATAGGTAGGTAAAACTTCTGTAACTTTTTTATTTACTTTATTTTCTTTAGCAGGTGTTAAGGCATCTTTAGCTTTAGCTACTGTATCAATACCATTACGATGGAAATTAGATGCAACCGCAAAGACAAAATTACCAGCTAAACGATTATTACAGCATTTTAAGCTATATTCTAATAAGACATTAATAACTTCTGCTTTTAAGTTATAATCATGCGATAATGACTCTAATATCTTCTTATCATATGGCGTTAATTCAATATCACCTTGTAAATGATAAAGGAAAGAAGTAACAGGTACATAATAATCCCCATCTTTTACAGTTATATAATTATCAACACTATTACGGCATAAAGCAGCTAACTTCTTAAGTGATAAATCATCATTATCTATAGATTCCGCTAAATAAATACGCATTTTATCTTGGCTTATACCATATGTATCAGCTAATGTAGCAATTTCTTCGATATTTTCTTTTGTACGAGCAATTGATGGAAATAGATAAGTACCAGTATCAGATAAGAATTTCTTAATATCAAATAAATGATTAAAACTATTAGTATTAATATTTTCGGTATGAATATCTTCTTCCATCTTAGGATTCCAATCCTTAAGAATAGCTAAATCAAGATGTTCACTAATATCTTCAAATGATGATAAATCAATATTTGAAGCCTCTTCTTTGCGGCGATAATAAGCCTCTTGTCCTAATTCTTTACGTAAGATTCGTGAATAAATATCATGTTTTAAGAATAGTTCAATACTTAAAGGCATTAATACTTGTAAGACATATAAATTAGTTTTTTTAAGTGTTCTTACAAGATTATATTGATTAAGTTTAACTAAACATTCTTCAAAATGATTAATAGTTAAGTCTAAAAGATCTAAGTATTCGTTTACTCTTTTCTCACCATTTAGATTTATAAAAGAAAGATATAGTAATAAAGCATCATTACCAATTAAAGGCCGATAACAATTTAATAAAGATTTCATCGCTGATGGAGAAAAATCACTATTTGATAAAACAATTAACTTATCATTACCCAACATGAATATCTTTTAACCACCTTTCTGCTTTCTTTTCTAAATCATTTAAAGAGCCATTATTCTCAATCACATAATCAGCTAACTTAATCTTATCATCAAGAGACATTTGATTAGCTAAACATAATTGATATTTATCTTTGTCAATACCTCTTTCTTTTAAACGATTTATAACTATATCTTCTTTAGCACTAACCACAACATTATCTGAGAAATAATATTTAAATTCCGTTTCAAAAAGTAAAGGAATTTCAGCAAAGAATAAAGGATATTTATTCATCATTTCTAACATCTTTTCTTTAATTAAAGGATGCATAATAGCTTCCAATTCCTTTTTACGTTTAGAATCTTTAAAGATAATGACACTTAATTTCTTTTTATTTAATATTTCACCATCAAACGCATCATTAAAAAGCTTCTTAATTTTAATTAAAACATCTTTATCATTTAATAATTCAGCATTTACTTTATCAGCATCAAAGACATAATAACCTTTATCTTTTAAAATTCTTGATAAAGCACTTTTACCAGTTCCAATACTTCCAGTAATAGCGATTTTTCTTCTAATCTTTTGACAATTAGGGCAATAATAAGTACCTCTTGTTGCTACAACTGTTTTTATGATTTGACTACCACATCTTTCACATTTCTTATCTTTTTTGCCATAAGCATGTAAAGACATTTGAAATAAACCGGTAACGCCAAGTGATGATGTATAGCTTCTAATAGTAGTACCGCCAGCCTTAATTGCTTCATTTAAAATCTTTTTACTAGCTTCAACAATTCTATTAACATCATCATAGCTTAAATAACTACTATCATTTAAAGGATTAATTGAAGCATCAAACAAGATTTCATCAGCATAAATATTGCCAATTCCAGCAATCAAGGATTGATCTAGAAGCAATGCTTTAATAGCTTTATGTTTATGATGTAATAAAGGGTATAAATAAGCGGCATTAAGGTCATCGCTTAATGGTTCTACCCCTAAATTTAAAAACTCTTTATAACTATCTTTAAGTGGCAATAATTTAAAACGTCCAAACTTGCGAGTATCGTTATAATGAATTTCTCTTCCATCATCTAATTTAAAAATTATATGACTGTGTTTTAAAGGAGTAGTAGCACTTGGATAAATATAATATTTGCCTTCCATTCTAAGATGTGAAACTAAAAGAATATTATCCATTTCAAATAATAAATATTTGCCACGTCTTAAAAATTTGTTAAATCTTTGTCCTTTTAAAGTATTAATAAAAGTATTGACGTCGCCATCAATTAAATTAGGATATAAAACAATAATATCTTTTATTCTAGCCCTTTTAATTTGATATTCTAAGGTTCTTAAAACCGTTTCAACTTCTGGTAGTTCTGGCATTATTTCGCCTCATACCAAGAAGAAGAAAGGCCTAAAGAACTTTCAAGTTCAACATCTAATTTAAAAGCTTTACCCATGCCTTCTTTAATTACTTCTTTCATAATTTCAATTTCATCATTAGGAACTTCAAATAAAAGCTCATCATGAATTTGTAATAACATCTTACTCTTTAAATTCTTTTCTTTAATTAATTTGTAACAATTAACCATTGCCACTTTCATAATATCGGCAGCTGTACCCTGCACTGGTGCATTCATAGCTGCTCTTTTGCCAAATTCACGAGTCATATAGTTATGATCTTTAATTTCATGAATATAGCGCCGACGGTTCATCAATGTCAAAACATAACCATGTTCCTCACAAAAAGCGATTTGTTTTTCCATAAATGAAGCAATATTAGGATAAGTTTGATAATAATTATCAATAAATTCTTTGGCTTCTTTTCGACTAACGCCAATCTGTTTAGCTAAGCCAAAGTCTGAAATACCATAAACAACACCAAAGTTAACCGCTTTAGCTTTACGACGATCTAAAGAAGTAACTTCTTCGCTTGTTTTATGGAAGATATGCGCAGCAGTTGAAGTATGAATATCAACATGATTATTGAATGCTTCAATCATCTTTTCTTCATGGGCCATTGAAGCTAATACTCTTAATTCAACTTGTGAATAATCTGAATCCATAAAGACATGTCCATCTTGAGCGTTAAAAGCTTTACGTATTGCTCTACCATCTTCATCTCTTACCGATATATTTTGTAAGTTAGGCTCTGATGATGATAAACGGCCTGTTTGGGTATTAGTTTGAGAGAAAATAGTATGAATCTTACCATCTTCACTGATATATTTTTGTAAACCTTCAGCATAAGTTGAATATAATTTACTTTGTTTACGATATTCTAAAATAGTTTCAACAACCGGATGAATATTAACTAAGTTTTCTAATATTTCAGCTGATGTTGAACGTTTCTTATCCGTAGGAAGATCTAATTCATCATATAAAAAGGAAGCTAATTGTTTTGGCGAATTAAGATTGAATGGCGCATTAGCATAGCTATATATCTCTTTTGCTGCATCATCCATCTTTTCTTTAGTTTCATAAGCAATATTACTTAAAATATTAATATCGCAACTAATACCTTCTTTTTCCATTGCATATAACACTTCACTTAATGGCAATTCTACTTCTTTATAAAGCCTATAAACATCTTTTTCTTTCATTTCTTTTAATAATTTATCTTTAATAATGAAAGCTTGTTGTGTTAATTTAGAAGCTCTTTCTAATTGTAAATTATGATCTGGAACAATATCTTTTTTACCATTACCATAAATATCACTTATTGGCATAATAGGTTTTAATCCATAATATTTAAAAGCTTCATCAAGATTAATTAAATAGTTATTAGTTAAAAAAGCCATCAACATCAAATCTTGAAAGTCTTTTACCACAAAATGATTATATTCTGCTAAATGTAAAGCAGCTTTATAGTCATAGAGAGTCTTTTCTTTAGATGAAGCTAAAAAAGCTAGGGCCTCTTCATCTTTTAAAAGATTATCAAAACTAATATATTCACATCCTAAATCATCAGCAATACATAAACCATATAATTTAGGCTTGTAATATGAAAAACCATCACAATCAAAATAAATAAAAGGATTACCGTTAAAGAAATGAGATGATAATTGATTAACTTCTCTAACTTCTTTAAAGCTTTCTTGTCTAATATGATTATTTCTTTTAAGACTAATCATCTCATAATGATCATAGAAAGCATTTAAATTATTTTCATTAATCTTCAGTGCCATATCATCAATCGCTACTGGTATTTTTACATCGGTTTTAATAGTTGCTAATTGTTTACTTAAGTAACATGAATCTTTATCATTGATAAGATTCTCTTTTAATTTACCTTTTACTTCATCAATATGCTTATAAATACCATCGCAATCATGATATTCGTTAAGTAATTTAACCGCTGTTTTCTGTCCTATACCTTTAACACCTTTGATATTATCAGAGCTATCGCCCATTAAAGCTTTAAGTTCAATGATTTGTAGAGGCTCTACCCCAAAAACTTCTAGTAATGACTTCTCATTCATTTCACTCATTTCACTAATGCCTTTAGTCATTAGATATACCGTTGTTGAATCATCAATCAATTGTAATAAGTCTTTATCAGAAGTTAAAATAACGGTCTCAACCCCTGGATACATTTTACTTAAAGAGCCGATGATATCATCGCCTTCAATATCATCATATTCAAAATATGGAATAGATGCTGAAGATAAGAATTCTCTAACAAGAGAAAATTGTCCTACAAGTTCATCTGGTGTTTTAGCTCTTCCAGCTTTATAATCATCAGCTAATTCATGACGGAAAGTATGTTTACCTTTATCAAAAGCAACAGCACAATGTGTTGGCTCTAGTTTATCGATCGCTTTAAAAATCATATTACTAAAAGCGAAAACGGCATTTGTATAAATGCCGTCACTAGTCTTTAATATATTGCCATAACATGTTGCATAAAAGCCTCGAAACAACATCGAGTTGCCGTCAATAAGTAATAATTTCATATGACTGCCTCCTTTATTCGGTTGTTTCACTATTTGTTTCAGGAGTAGTAACTTCTCCACTATTAGCTTCATTAAGCATAGCGGAAGCAACACCTTCTAAAACATTTAAGTTCTCATACATAATAGACATATAGTCTTTATTTTCAGCAATTTGAGTTGCTGTTAATGATGAAAGATTAGATAAAGTGATTCTTTCAAGATTAAGTTCTTTTTCAATTTGCTCAAATAATTCAACCATGTCATCGGACATATTTGGCTCAAAGACAATATATTTAACCCCATCTGCTACAATACGTTGTTTAATAATTGCTAATTCTTCATTCGATGGTAAAGCACCGTATTTAGATAAACATAAAGGATATACTTGGAAACCATAAGCTTTTTGCCAACTTCCAAAAGATGCTGACATTGTAACAAATTTTAATGACAAATTAGCTTTCTTAGTTTTCTTAGCTAAATTTTGATAAGAAACATCAAGATAAATTAATTCAGATTCTAATTCTTCATAATTCTCTTTAAAGAAACTAGCTTGTTCAACATAGTTAGATGAAAGAACTGAATAAACATCTTTAGCCATTGAAAGCATGCCAATTGGATCTAACCATAAACATAAATCTTGTTTTGTGGTATCGATAGTATTAAATACTTCACCATTATAGTAAGGAGATTCGATAAAACTCTCTTTGCCATCAACATTAACTAAAGTATAACGACCAAACTTATATATTGCATTTAAAACTGATAAATCAACAATATTAGCCTCGCTTGCTTCCACTTCTTCTTTATAAAGATCTAAATAAGGTTCTAAATCACCAATATGAAAGAAGTATGATGTATCATCAAGAATCTCTTGATAATTATCAACAATTGTAGCAGTTTGAATCATTTCATTTGATTGTAATGTAATGGTCTCTACCTTACCCTGTCCAATACGGTCTAATAAATAACCAATTGGATATACTGTATAAGTAATATAACGTTTAACAGTTGTGCAAGAGAATAAGTTTAGAGATAAAAGCAATAATAGTAAGCATTTAAAAAACTTCTTCATTAAGCATTACCTTTCTTATAACGAGCATAGAATATTCTTTTACCCTCACCCATAAAACGTCTTTCATATCCCGTTAAGATATCATCATTAATTGTTTTATGACGATCTAAAGATACTTCTTCAAGTCTAAAATTAGAATTATCAAAAGATACTAAAGAGTATTCAAATAATCCTTCGTTATCAGTTTTAAAGATGATTTGAGCACCATCTTTTAGCACTTTATCATATTCATTTAAGAAAGAAGAAGAAGTAAGTCTTCTTTTCGCATGACCTTTTTTAGGCCAAGGATCCGAGAACTGTAAATAAATTCCATCAACCTTCACTTCAAACCAAGAGCTAAGATTACTTGCATCTTCTTTAATGATAAGTAAGTTGCTAAGTTCCATTTCAATAGCTTTTTTAATAGCACGAGCAACACAAGTCTCATCCTTTTCAAAGCCAATATAAAGATAGTCAGGATGAAGGGATGCTGATTCAGTAATAAAATCCCCCATCCCCATACCAACTTCTAAATAAATCTTGTTGTAGTTTATAACATCATTTTCTTTTAAAGGCTCTCTTAAAAGATAATGTGCTTCACTATCAAGAAATGGTGTTACCCATTTCTTTTTACGCATTCGCATAAATTACTTCTTACAAGAGAAGAATCTTTTTTCGCCATTCTTCTTCTCTTCACTTTTTACCGCTGTTTTTTCTTCTTTTTCAGGTTTAGGTAAAAGATCTTTAGCAGATACATTTATTCTTCCCTTATCATCAATTTCAGTTACAACAACCTTAACAACATCGCCAAGTTTTAAAGCATCTTCAACCTTTTCTACTCTTTCATGTTTAATCTTAGAAACATGTAATAAAGCATCAGTTCCTTTGAATAATTCCACAAAAGCGCCAAATTTCTCAATACGAACAACTTTCGCATCGTAGATTTCACCAACTTTAGCTTCACGAATAATGTTTTCAATCATTGCTTTAGCTTTATTGATCATCTCACGATTTGTATGGTAAATGACACAACGTCCATCATCGTTAATATCAATCTTAACTTGATCACATTCTTCAATAATTGAATTAATCATCTTACCACCAGTACCAATAACTTCACGGATCTTATCTGTAGGTACATTTATTACATCCATCTTAGGTGCAAATTCAGATACATCATCACGAGGAGATGAAATAGCACCCATCATATTTTCTAAAATTTCAAGGCGTCCTTTATGAGCTTGAGCTAAAGCTTCTTCTAAGATATTACGTGAAATGCCGTCAATCTTAATATCCATCTGTAATGCAGTAATACCATCTTTTGTACCTGCAACCTTAAAGTCCATATCACCATAATGATCTTCCATACCTTGAATATCAGTAAGAATAGTATAGTGATCACCATAAGTAATTAATCCCATTGCAACACCTGCTACTGGGGCTTTAATAGGAACACCAGCAGCCATTAATGACATTGTACCAGCACAAATAGAAGCTTGTGATGATGAGCCATTAGATTCAAGAACTTCAGCTACCGTGCGAATAGAATATGGGAATTCATCTTCATCAGGTAAAACTTGTGATAATGCTTTTTCACCAAGTGCACCATGTCCAATTTCTCTTCTACCTGGAGCTCCGATTCTTCCTACCTCACCTACACAGAATGGCGGGAAGTTATATTGATGCATAAAGCGTTTTTCTTCAACTTCTGTTAAATCATCAATAATCTGGTTATCACCTAATGCTCCTAAAGTAGTAACTGATAAAACTTGTGTTTCACCACGAGTAAATAAAGCAGAACCATGAACACGTGGTAATAAATCAACTTGTGAATTTAGTGGACGAATTTCATCAACTGCACGACCATCTGGACGAATCTTTTCAACTGAAATTAATCTTCTTACTTCTTCGGCAACAACAGATGTTGAATATTCTTTAGCTTGTCCTTTTAAGATAGCTTTTTCTTTATCTGTAAGTCCTTCTAAGTCTTCAAAATGAGCTTCCATTTCAGCTGTGATTTCATCAATCTTGCCATAACGCTCAAGCTTTTCTTTAATTGATACCGCTTCTTTTAAACGAGCTGCACCATTAGTATCAACATATTCTTTAACTCTTTCATCAATGCTGTAAAGAGATACTTCCATCTTCTCTTTACCACAAACTTTAATTACTTCTTCTTCAAAAGCGCAAAGTTTCTTAATGTTTTCATGGCCAAACATTAAACCATTAAGCATAACTTCTTCACTTACTTCATGAGCACTAGCTTCAACCATGTTGATAGCATCTTTAGTACCGGCAACAGTTAAATGAATTTCTGATTTTTCAAGATCTTCAACATTAGGATTAATGATATATTCACCATTTAAGTAGCCAACAATAACTCCTGCCACCGGTCCTGCAAATGGAATATCAGAAATTCCTAAAGCCAAAGAAGAACCAAGCATAGCTGCCATTTCAGCAGAACAGTTAGGATCTACTGAAAGAATAGTATTTACAACTTGTACTTCATTTAAGAATCCCTCTGGGAATAATGGACGAATAGGACGATCAATCATACGAGCACTTAATGTTGCGTGTTCACTTGGTCTTCCTTCGCGTCTTAAAAATCCTCCAGGGATTTTACCTACGGCATATAATTTTTCTTCATAACGAACTGTTAACGGGAAGAAATCTTGTCCTTCCTTTACAGTAGATGCTGCAGTAGCTGTTGATAAAACAACAGTATCGCCATATCTTACAATGACTGATCCTCCTGCTTGTTTAGCGATTTCACCGGTCTCGATAGTGATAGTACGACCGCAGAAATCGGTACTGAATACCTGTTTTGACATGTCTTTTTCCTTTTCTCTTAATTATTTAATAGTATTATTTTACCACAATAGCGTAACAAAAATAAAAAGGGCTATTAGAATGTAGCTAAATAGTCCTTAAGTTTTTGATTAAATTCTAAAGTATGCGAAATAAAGGGCTTAGGATTAAAATTTAAGCTTTCTAATACAAGTTTATTAATATCATCTTGTTCATCATAAGCTAATATATAACCCTTCTTTTTAAAGGCTTCAATGATTTCTAATTGATGATCATTTTGATGCTCACCATACTTAGCTAATCGTGCAACCGCAATTACTTTTTTATTTAATTTTAATGCTTCGGTAATTGAGCCAACCCCACCATGACTAATAATTAAATCAGCTTCTTTGATTTTCTTACTCATTTCATCTTTATCAAGATATTCACTATGAGCAATATTACCTTTATATTCTGTAAAACCATTTTGAATATAAATATCATAATTTAAAGCTAATTCTTTAGCCATATCAATTAAACGTTTAAAAGGTTTATCTTGGGTCCCAACGGTAATAAAGATTTTCAATATATCCACCCCCAATATACGGCATCAGGATAAATAGCTAATAATTCTTCCCATTGAACTACAAATAAATCAGCAATTTTATATACCAATTTACCAGCTTTAGAAGGCTTTTTAACTGATGCAAAAGTTTCAATATATATAACTTTCTTTTTAAAGAAATGAGCGATATAGCACATTGGAACAGCGGTATGAGTACCGGTAGTAATAACTACATCAGGTCTTTTAATTAAAAAGATAAATAAACTTTTTAAGATATTATAAGGGAAGATTAAAAGATATGGTAAAAGATGGTCTTGAGTACCATATGGTAAGTAAGTTACTTTATGAGGATAGGTGTTTTTTAAAAAAGAGGTTGTTGGTGTTCTTTCCGTTACTAGATGATAATCATAATCAGTAAATGTATCTTCTAATTGTAATAATTCTGATAAATGACCACCTTCTGATGATATGAGTAGTATTTTTTTCATTATTTAATTATATTTCTAAAACCAGAAATAAAGGAAGATATAATCTTCCTTTATTTTCATCGATTTAAAGCCTCAATAATTGTTTGGTAACAACGTTGACGCAAACGATAATAAGCGGATGTAGAATAAAATTTCGTATACCAATTACCAGTTAATCCTTCAAGAATTTCTTTTTCAGCAATCAAACGAGAGTCTTTGTCTAAAGTTAGTATGACTTCATCGATATGAGATGTGATGAATAAGGCATCTCTTAACTCTCTGATTGAACCATCATAGTAACCCATGAACGCTTCGTTGACTTTTCTTTTGGAGACAGTATAACTGGAAGCCAATAGTTTTATTAGATAGGCATTCCGCTTATAGTCATTCGTCGACTTCAATCAGGCCATATCCTCCTTTCTCTCTTGTATAAACGACAGCAACCTTGTCTGAGTCGATGTCTTTATAGATAAAGAAAGAATGACCAAGCATGCCCATGCGTAAGATAGCTTCATCAAGAGACATTTCTTCAGCTACAATATTCTTAGTACGAACAACTTCCTGTTCCTCAACAGAAGATGTTGCATCTGATGCAAAGCCTTCAGCTAAAGAATCTTTATGTCTTCTAGATAGACGAGTTTTTTGACGACGAATCTGATCTTCAAGTTTATCGATTGAAAGATCTACTGCAGCATAGAAATCTTCATCTTCAACTTCGGATCTTAAAATACCAATTTTTGTAGGAATAGTAATTTCAACTTTGATAGTGTTTGGAAGATTTTTGCAGACTACACGAGCTGTTGTATCGTCATCAATTAATAAATACTTATTCAAAAATGATAATTTCTTTTCAATCTTCTCACGCATTGGTTCAGAAATGCTGAGCTTATCACCATAAATTGTAAATTCCATAGTTTACCTCCATTAAGAACAATTAATTGTTCTCTCTTTCTAATTTCATTATAGCATTAAAAAAGCTCTACCGATAAACGATAGAGCTTTAGTTTATTCGACACTCTTTAAAGACTCGACCATCTTAACTTTAGCTAAAGATTTTTTAGTTAACAAGAGGACAATGAAGGTAAATATCATTGTAATTACAAAACTAATACCAAAGGAGAAGAAGCTAATATTTTTGCCAAACATAATCTGATCCATGTTGATAACATTCATTACAAAATGATGTTCAACAACACCTAGTGGTAAACCAATCAAAGAGCCTAAGAAAGCTAATAAAATTATTTCTTTATAAAGATATGAAGATACTTCTTTATTAGTGAAACCTAATACTTTTAAAGTTGCAATTTCTCTAATACGCTCTGAGATATTAACTTGAGTTAAATTAATTAAAACCACAAAAGCCAAAGAGCCTGCAGCTAAAACAATTACCAAGATAATAATATCTAAAGCTTTAATCATGTTTTCAAAGTTATCCGTAAAGCGTGAAAAGTCAGTAACGGAAATAACATTTGAATTTTCTTTTAATTCTAAAACTTCTTGTTCATTAAGATAGCTAGCTAAACTATTAGGAAAAGCTTCGATACCGTATATTTCTTTATAGAGATCATAAGGCATAAAGAGATAGTGCTCAAAATACATTTCAACAATTCCATTGATTTCTACTTCTCTTTTTCGTCCTTCTTCATCTTCAAGATAGATATGATTCCCAACATTTAAACCATGATTAATAGCATATTTTTCAGATATTAAGATACCATCAAGCTTAACTTCATCACCTGTTTTAGCGTCTTTTAAAGCAATATAATGAGCAATTTCATCAGGATTGAATACTTGAACAGTAATTGTTTCGTCAAATTCATTTTTATCTAAATCATAAATTTTAGCTGAATATGACATAAAAGGTGCTACATCATAATTTAAAGTTTCAATTTCTTCTAAATCAACATCATCATTTAAGTTAACAATATGATCATATTTAAAGATTTCACCATATTGTAAATTAACGACATCACGAATGGAATCTTTAATACCAAAGCCCATTACAAGTAAACCAGTACATCCTGCAACACCAATAACAGTCATAAAGAAACGTGCTTTATAACGGATAATGTTGCGCATTGTAATCTTAGATACAAATGATAAGTGGTTCCAAATAAAGCCAATGTTTTCTAAGAATACTTTACGCATATTCTTAGGTGCTTTAGGGCGCATTAATTGACTAGGCATTTCTTTTAATGATTTATAAGCAACAAAATAAGTTACACTAACCATTAAAACAGAGAAGCTTAAAATACCAATGAGCGATGGCATTAAATAATAACCAAATAACATTTCTGGTAAATCATAAATTAAACGCCATTCATGATAGATAACACCAGGGAATAACATTACCCCAAAGATAATACCTAAAACAGAACCAAATAGTGAAGCTAATAGAGCATAGATTAAATATTTACTAATAATTCTAAATTTAGAGAATCCTAAAGCTGAAAGTGTTCCAAGTTCCAAACGGCTTTCATCTAAAAGTCTTGTCATTGTGGTAAGACAAACTAAAGCTGCGACTAAGAAGAATAATAAAGGAATAACATTAGCAATGGAGTGCATCTGATTTAAGGTATTAGTAAAGAAAACAGTATGATAATTCTCTTTTCTTGTTAAAACATACCATTTCGCATCCGGAAGATCCTTAAGGTCTTCTTCACCATCTCTAATCTTCTTTTCGGCTTCTTTGGTTTTTTTAGCTAACTCTTTTTTAGCATCTTTAATTTCTTTTTCGCCTTCAGCAATCTTTTCTTTAGCTTTATTAATTTCACTTCCGCCCTCATCTAATTTCTTTTGGGCATCATCAAGTTTCTTATAATTAGCTTTAATTTCATTCTTGCCATCAGCAATTTTTGTTTGTGAATCTTTTAAAGATTTTAAGTTAGTATAAACAGTAGCGATATCTGGTATTTGAGCATCAATAGCACTAATTCCAGCATTTACTGCTATCAAGGCATTATCAGGATCATTTTGATTAATCGCATCAATTCCAGCTATTAATTGAGCTTTAGTATTTAATAAAGATTCTTCTTGTTCTAACAAAGCGAGAATTTGTTGAATATTATTGATTTGATTATCAATTTCGCTTGTATCCCCATCACCTATTGCCTCTTTTTGGGCAATAAGATATGCAAGTTGACTTTCTAAGCTTTCTTTTTGTGGTTTATAGATAGCAATTTGTTCAAGAGCAGCATTAACTTCAGCTAAAGATGTTTCAAGTTCATTTCTTTTGCTTATGACATCTTCAAGCTGTTTTTTATTTTCTAATAAAGTTAGGTATTGATTATAAGTGTTTTCTACTAAAGTATAAGCATCATCAAATGACATATTAAACTGTTCTTCAACCTGTTTAATAGCTTCATTTAATTGTTTCTCTTGTTCATTTAAAGAAGAAGAAGCTTCATCTAATTTCTTACGATTTTTATTGATTTCATTTTTACCATCATTAATCTTCTTACTATTATCTTCAACTTCTTTTTTGCCTTCTTCTAATTTCTTTTGCGCATCATTAATTTTTCTTTGAGCATCCAGTTTCTTTTCTTCTAATTCTTTTTTGCCTTCAGCAATCTTATCTTCAGCTTCTTTAACAAGCTCTTCTTTTCTTAATCCTTTACGCTGTTCTGCAATATGTTCAAATAAAGGCTTTTTGTCTTTAATAAAATCATCATATCTATCAGTAAAAGAGATAAGTTCTTTACTACCATCTAAAGTCATAAATAAAGCTGTATAATAATCCGCTTTAAAATTATTTGCTGGAATATAGAAAACAGATGATATCTGTTGGTTATCAAGAGTTGATGTTTCTTTAAGACGAGCTAAATATTCCGGTGTTTCACAAATTCCAACAATAGTATAAGTATTATTATCTAAGTCTTCACTTAAATCACCTTCTTTTAAGAAAGCTTTAATTTCTTTACCAATTGTATAAGAATCATAACCTGATGTTTGAACAACTAAAGCTTCATTATCAGCAACAGGCAAACGTCCTTCTTTTAAAACAAAGAGATTAATGTTTCTTTCAATCTCTTCAAATCGAATGACAATTTCTTCATCATTTTTAAGGGTATAAGTATCTTTAAACTTGCTGGCAAAAAGTTCTTTTACACCATCGCTCTTCTTTAAAGCTTCTTTATCATCTTCGCTAAAGCCATAATTAGATAGTAACTCAATATCAAAAAGATTATTATCATCATAATAACTATCTACAGAATCACGCATGATATATGGTGTTGATAATAGTCCCACCATTAAAGCAGTACCAATAAAAACAATCATAAATAGTGAGAGAAAACGTTTATAACTGCTTTTAATAAGACGAATACTTTCTTTGATAAGCATTAATATTCAATCTCCATAGCATCCATTGGATTAGGATTCTCTTCAATATCATAAATCTTACCAGATCTTACATGGATAATTTTTTCACCCATCTTAGCTAATGCAGAGTTATGTGTAATCATGATTACAGTCATATTCTTCTCTCTTGATAACTTCTGCAATACTGAAAGAACCTGTTTACCTGTTTGATAATCAAGAGCACCAGTTGGCTCATCACATAATAATAATTTAGGGTTTTTAACAACTGCTCTTGCAATTGCAACACGTTGTTGTTCACCGCCTGATAATTGTGATGGGAAATTCATCGCTCTTTCTTCTAATCCAACCATTTTTAATACTTCATTACTATTAAAAGGATTCTTAGATATTTGTCTAGCTAATTCAACATTTTCATAAGCTGTTAAATTTTGAATTAAATTATAAAATTGGAAAATAAAACCAATATCATAACGACGATATAAAGTTAATTCTTTATCACTTGTCTTTACAATATCTTTATTATCAATAATGATTTCACCCTCACTTGCACGATCCATACCACCAAGCAAGTTCAACATAGTGGTTTTGCCTGCACCTGAGGCTCCTAATATAACAATAAATTGTCCTTTTTCAACTCCAAAAGAAACATTATCGAGAGCTCTAATCTCGATTTCTCCCATCTTATAAATCTTAGATACATTTTTAAATTCGATATATGCCATAATATTCCACCTAATGAAATTTTAACATAAAAGAAAAGGTATGCATTATGCATACCTTTAGATTTTACTTTCTTAAACCGAGTTTCTTTACTAATTCACGATAACGGTTAACATCGTTCTTCATGAGATAGCTTAAGAACTTCTTACGTTTACCAACTTTCATTAAAAGACCACGATTTGAATGGAAGTCTTTTTTATGTTCCTGCATGTGTACAGTTAAACGGTTGATTTCTT
>CAKUWO010000012.1 GCA_934699415.1 uncultured Erysipelotrichaceae bacterium | reverse complement strand
CGAGGAAATGTCTTGGATATAAAACACCATATGAAGTTTACTATTCAACTGTGTTGCAATTAACTTGACAATTTGGGCCATAAAAAAAGAACTGGAATACCAGTTCTAAATAATTAAATTTGGGGACCGCGATACTTAGCATCACTAAAACCTAATAAGATGATAAAGATGGGTTGGAAGAAGAATAAACCAAGTCCAAATAAAGTACTTTTGCCATAAGCTTTAGCTAATTTATTAGTAAATGATAATTGAATCACAACAACCATAAAACCACAAAGAGTAGCAAAGAAGCTCTTTTTATCATCGCTTTGATTAGATGAGGCAAAGAAATTTAAGATGATATTGATGAAGAAATAACTTCCACTCCAAGCCATCTTAAATAATTGATATTCATTAAATAAAGGAATAAAAGCCCACCATCCAGGACGTTTAGCTTTAACAAAGATATTATAAGAACCGATTGCATATAGAATGTAATAGAGTAGTGTTAATATCGCAATAGCGGCATAACTAAGGACAATGCCAGCCATACCAAGCATAAAATACATAAACAGGATAGACATTAGTAACATATAAAAACCTCCTTTTCTTCATTATAGTTCCAATACTTAAATTATTGAATTCACATGATTTATTTAATAAAAGCTTATGCATATGTTAAAGTTAGTGTGATAGGTCGCTTCGACCTTTTATTTATCAGATAACTAATTAAGGGAGTGCTTATGAATAAAGAGAGAAATTTTCGTGATTTAGGCGGTTATATCAATATCCATGGTCAAAAGATTAAAAAAGGACTATATTATCGCTCAGCAGCCTTACATCTTTTTAGTGATGAAGAATTAGAAGAAATTAAAGCACTTCATTTAAAAGCTATTCTTGATTTAAGAAGTAAGGCTGAAGCTAATCGTAATCCAGATCCTATTCTTGATGGTGTTAAATATTTAAGACATTCAGGTGTTGTTTCAAAAGGCGGTGAAGAAATTGATTTCTCAATCAATGGCATGCTGAAAAAAGGTGAAGAAGCTAGTAAACAATATGCGAAAATCTCTTATTATTACAGCAATATTCCTTTTGCTAATGAATCATTAAAAGTATTCTTTAATGAAATTAAAGCACATAATTTACCAATTCTATTTCATTGTTTTACTGGTAAAGATCGTACTGGAGCTGCAGCTATTCTATTGTTGGCTTTACTTGAGATACCTAAAGATACTATTCTCGATGATTATTTATTAAGTAATGAAGCTTTTAAAGAAAGAATAGAGTGCGAAGTGAGTAAGGGACATGCATATAGTGAAGATTTATTAACTGATAAATTATTAAGAATTCATTATGGTGTTATTAGAGAAATAGGCGAAAAGATGTATGATAATGTCTTAAAACATTATGGTAACTTTGAAAACTATTTTAAAGAAGAATACGGTTTTACTGATGATGATATTAAAAGAATTAGAGAATTCTCTTTGGAGTAATTATGGTAAAAGATAAAGTAAGCGATGTTAAAGACAAGACAAATATTAAAGAGAATCAAATCAGCTCTTTAATTAGACAAATTGTTTTGTCATATAAAAGTGGACCATATGATTCAATAAGTTATACAAGTAGTGAAAATAAATTAGCTTATGCGATGCGTTTATTAATGCTTTGTGAAATTGTTGAAAGCGATAAACATTCATTCATACCTTTTAAAAATAAAACCCAAAATAATCGTATCTATTTAGCTAAGAAGGAATTAGAAAAAGAATTTATTCCTGAAATAGATAAAGATATCAAAGAAGTAAAAGAAGGTATTAATGAAGCGATATCTTTAATTCTATTAAGTGATATGCAAAAAAGTGTTAAAGAAATAATCTTTAAAACCTATCCTTCTAAAAGAAGTAAAGAATTATTAAAAAGCTTAGATTAAAAACCAGCATATGCTGGTTTTATTTTAAATTATTAATTTTATTTAATAATTCATCATGACTTAATGATGAATTAGCGACAACGCAAAATGGTGCTCCTCCACCACTTAAAGATAATTCTTCTTTTAAATTATTAAAGATATCACGAGCTTTATTGCTTTGCGAAATGATAGCGAAAGAAGCATCTTTATCACTAACTAAGAAACGATCATCATCAATCTCTTTAACAAGGATCATAGCAATATCTCTAAGAAGCGAACTATCTTCATGAATCATAATTACTTTTTCATCATGATTTAAATAAGCTTTGGCCTGATAAGCTAATAATTCTTTTTTAACTTCTGCTAATTCTTTTTTAAGTGTTTTATTATTATCAACTAGTGTCTTAGCAGCAACATTTAAACTGTCTTTACCAGGATTGATGATAATAGAAGACTTACGATAATCGTCATAGACTTCTTTTAAATAATCGGCAGTTGTTAAACCAATGGCAGTATGAATTCTTGTACCACGTGATGTTTTCTCATGCGATAAGATACTAAAACTACCAATTTCAGCAGTGTTATTTACATGTAATGTACCGCATGGTTGAGTATCGTAATCACCTATTTTAATAATACGCACAGTATCAAAATGAGCATAATGCTCATCACTATATTCTGAGCCTTTAATATAGCTAATTGTAATATCAACAGAAGCTAAAATAGCCTCTCTTACATAAGCTTCTAATTCTTCCAAAGTTTTATCATCTACTTCGGTATTAATTTCATACCAAATATTATTCCAACTTGTACCAATAGAGCCTACTGGAAGATTATGCAAACGACAAAAACCATCAACAATATGTAAGGCTGATTGCACAATTGTATTATTATGGCGTGTTAATAAATCTACCTCCATATGAATAGGATTAGTTAAAGTACCAGCTACTTTATGATATAAAATATCATCTTCCCATTTAAGATCCAATACTTCTAAACCATTGATTATGCCTTTATCACTTGGCATGCCACCTTTTTCACCATAGAAAATAGTATCTTCAAAAGCGTAATAACCATCTTTCTCTTCTTTAATTAAAGTATCAAGAGTAACATCTTTATAATGATCGTAATGTAAATTCATAAGCTTCCTCCATTTGTATAAGTATATCTTAAAGTCATATTGTAATACCATTTCACAAAAAGCCATAATTATAACTATTTATAATAAAGTTATTGCAATATCTGTAATCATAAATAGAATGAAGAGTAATGAAGAAAAGAAGCGAAGACCTTTTAAATGGTAATATTTTAAAAACCATTTTATTTTTATCGGCTCCTATGATGGCTCAAGGGGTATTAAATACCGCTTATAACTTATCAGATATGATTTGGCTTGGACGTTTATCAGCTGATGCCGTAACAGCTGCCGGAATGGCTGGTATGTTCACGTGGTTTGCTTTTGGGGTAGTAGTTATTAATCGTACTGGAACTCAAGTTAGAGTCGGTCAATCACTAGGCGCCAATAGATTAGAAAGAGCTACAAGTTATGCTGCAGCTGGTTTTCAATTAATTCTTTTAGAAGGTTTGATTTTAAGTATTATTGGTACTTTAGGAGCTAATGTTTATATCAATTCTTTCCACCTTGAATCATCTAAGATGGCAAGTGATGCGATTGATTATATGATTGTTAGCTCATTATTTCTTTTGGTATCTTTCTTAAATAATATGTTTTCTGGTATTCATAATGCTAGAGGAGATAGTAGAACACCATTTATTATCAATGCTGCAGGATTATTTACCAATATTATCTTAGATCCTTTACTTATTTTTGGAATTGGTTTACCAGAGCTTGGTGTTAAAGGAGCAGCTATCGCCAGTATTGTTGCCCAATCAGTATCACTTTTGATGAATCTATTTGTGGCATATCATGATGATTTTATTAGAGCTATTCCTTTATTTAAGAAACAAAATTATTTCTTTTATCAAGATATAACCCATATCGGTTTACCAACCGGTCTTGAAACTATCGCATTTTCACTTATTACCATGGTAATGTCACGTTTTATTACAACATTTGGAGATGCTACAATTTCAGCCCAAAAGATTGGTACTCAAATTGAATCAATTACTTATGTAGCTGCAGAAGGCTTCTCATCTGCTGGTAATGCTTTTATCGCTCAAAACTATGGTGCATCCAAAAAAGAGCGTATTATTGAGGGTAAGAAAACCATTGAAAGAATTGGTATCGTTTGGGGTATTTTCTGTACTATTGTTTTAGTATTATTCCCAAAAGAAATTATGTCTTTCTTTATTAGAGAAGAGGATGTTATTAATATTGGAGCTTCTTATTTACGCATTTTAGGTTTCTCACAATTATTCAATGTTAATGAATATACTTCGGCTGGTGTTTTCAATGGTTTAGGCTATACTATGCCACCATCTTTAGTTGGTGTATCATTAACAGCTTTAAGAATACCTTTAGCTTATATCTTACAAGCTAAGATGGGTCTTGATGGTATTTGGTGGACTTGTTCCATCTCAGCAAGTTTAAAAGGTATTGTCTTAACTTTATGGCTTAATCAAACACTTAAAAAGAAGATATTATAGAAGGTAAGTATATGAAATTGAGGATACTCGCTACATCTGATATCCATGGGAAATTGTTTAACTATCGTTATGATGGTTGTATTCCTCATGAACTTATTTTTACGCATGATGATATGGGTCTAATTTCACTTGAAAGTGAGATGAAGAAATATCATACTGAACACACAATTAAAATTGATAATGGTGATGCGATTGAAGGTAGTCCTTTCTTGACCCATTTTTACCAAGAAGAAAAAGGTGAAAATCCAATGGCTCTAGCTTTAAATATGTGCCAATATGATTATTTTAATATCGGTAACCATGATCTTAATTATGGTGGCGAAGTTTTAGCCAATTATATTCATAATAATAAAGCTCAATGTCTTACAGGTAATCTTTTCTATCAAGGTAAAAGAATTGGCAATGAATATACTTTAATTACTATTGAAGATAAAACAATTGCTCTTATTGGTGTTATTACCCATTACATAAATAATTGGGAAAAGAAACAATATTTAGAAGATTTTGATGTTTTAGATGCTTTTGAATATGTTCAAAAGACGCTCAACAAGATTAAACATAAAGAAAAGGTTGATGGAATTGTTGTTGTATACCATGGAGGATTTGAAAAGGATCAAGATGGTAATCCTGAAGAAAGTTTAACCGGTGAAAACCAAGGTTATAGAATGTGCACTGAGATTGATGGCATTGATTTATTAATCTCAGGTCATCAACATCGCACTCTTGCTCATCGAATTAAAAATACGGTTGTAATTCAAATGGGAAGTGAAGGACGGTCATTTGGTAAGATTGATTGGGATTTTGATAATCATAATATTGAAGCTGAAATCATCTTGAATAGAGGTATTTATGACCAAGATTTATATTATGCTTTTGCATCTAAAGAAGCAGAAGTTCAAAAATGGTTAGATGAGCCTATTGGTAGATTAAAGGGTGAAAATTTAGCGATTAAATTCCCATTTTTAGCTAGAGCTTGTAAAAGTCCTTATATTTCTTTTATTAATCAAGTATTAAGAGCTAAAAGTTGTAGTGATTTAGCTGCTTTTTCACTATTCTATGATATTCCGGGATTTGAAAGAGAAATAATTACTAGGCGTGATATCTTGTGTAACTTCCCTTTTGTGACCCATATGGTTACTTTAGAAGTTGATGGTAAACTTCTTAAACGATATCTTGAGAAGGCTGCTAGTTACTTTGCAATTGATGATGGTGAACTGGTTGTATCAAATGCTTATTACACTCCTCGCTTTCAACCTTATAACTATGATATGGTTGATGGTATAGATTATACTTTCGATATTCGCAATGATGTTGGAAATAGAGTAATTTCTATTTTATATCAAGGTAATGAAGTAAAGGATGATGATTTATTCACTCTTACTGTAAATAATAATCGTGCAGCAGGTGGAGGCGGATATGATATGTTTAGGGATGCTAAAATCCTTAAAGAAGATAATATCAATATCGATGAAGAAGTAATTGCTTATTTAAAAGAAAATGATCCCGCTTATGTGGACCATCATGATAATATTCATATTATTTATTAGGTATAAAGCAGATGTTAAGGTCTGCTTTTCCTTTAACTCCATCAATTTCACCGCTTTCAGAATATTGTAGATATTCATAGTGATAGGGAAAGGATGGTAATTTATCATATTGTGCAAACCAGATTGGAAATTGACCAAGTAATTCTAAAACATAATAATTATTAATCCAGTCTTGATTAGTATATAGAAGCACTTCATGCCCACTATCTTTAATATAATTTAAGAAACTTAAAGCATTTAAAGAGCGTTCTTTTTTCCCTAAATGAGCCATTCTCGAATTAGAATAATCAATTTCTTCATAATCATAAACAATTGGTAAATCTAATTCTTTATTTCTTAAATTTTTTAAAACAAATTTAGCTTCTTCAAGAGCTTCTTTTTCATTGATAGCTTGTGAGAAAAAATAAATACCAATATCTAAACCACTATCTTTAGCTTCTCTATAGTAATCATTAAACTTCTCATCTAAGAAAAGGCCACCTTCGGTATAACCACGATAGCCTAGTCTTATAAAGACAAAACTAAAACCATTAGCTTTTAATTTCTTAAAGTCTACTTCTTGATTGTGGGAGCTAATATCAATGCCAGCTATTGAGCTGTAATTATTATCTTGATAATACAAAAGATTATCTTGGTAATAAAACTTATCTTTTTGGTAATTATTTAAAGGAATATCGGAAAGATAAGTAATATCAGGTTTATTAGATTCAAATAAGAAAACAATAAAAATAATCAGGAATAAACTAATTCCTGCAAAAAGAATTAAACAATTTTTGCGATTTAATTTTCTTTTTCTTTTCTTCATGCATTAATCACATTTTCAGCCGACACAATACCATCAACATCTGATAAACGAATAATCTTATTATCAAAAGTATATAAATCTAAAAAGATATCTGCATTATGATTATAGTTATCTAAGATTTCTTTTAAGGGGATAAGAATTGATGAAGCTGAATCATAAGCATATAGTTCAAATAAAGTTAAAAACTTACCTGAATTCTTTACTTCTGTTGCATCAAAATCATAGAAAACAGTTTTATTCAAATCTTTAAAAAGACGTGATGTTTCTTCATCAGCAAAGAAATAACGAATAAAATCATAGTTAGTATTTTTATCTTTAGAAATAGCTGTTACTTTAATATATACTGTTGCATCTAGTGGTAATAAAGCCATATCTTCATCATTTGGTTTAAAATCAATCATTTGTCTTAATGACATATTATTTGTAAGCATATAAAACTCCTTTAAGGCTCAATCCAATTCTAAACGAAATTCAATAGAAAGTAATCCTAAAATTCTATTAGAATAGATAAGAGGAGAGGTAAAAAGAAATGAAAAAAATTATTACAATACTCTTATGTCTTTTATGCCTTGTTGGTTGCACAGACAAAAATACTCCTATACCTAAACCTAGTGAAGAGCCTAGTACTCAAGATCTCTTTCATAATGATTTAGAAGAAATGGGACAAAAATATCTTAAAAAGTTAAAGGAATTTGAACCTCGTCCTAAAAATATTGAAAATACCAAAGACAATGAGCGTTTTGCCAAGTGGGAAAAAGATGTCTTTTTAGATACGATGAATGCCGATTATTTATCAATGCATTTTACAGTTATCGATTACCGCTCATTGGGCATTAAAAAGCCAGAACTTACTTTAGGTAGTATTAGTTATGATAATAGTGCTGATATTAAAGAATATGAATCTCAGCTTTCTGAATTATTATCTTTTGAATATAAAGAATTATCATATCGCCAACAATATGATTATGATGCGATGGAATACTCTTTGTATGAAACTTTAGCTTCTTTAGCTTATGACAAATTCAATTTAATCTTTAATGAAGCTAACGGTATTTTTGGTAATTTAATTACTAACTTCTCGGAATTCCGTTTTGATGATAAAGAAACAATTGATGATTATTTAACATTACTAAAAGACTTTGATCGTTACTTAGAAGATGCTACTAAATATGCAACTAAACAAGCAGAAGAAGGTATCGCTTTAACTGATGCGGGATTAGATGAAACAATTAATTACATTAAACGTTTCTTATCTAAAAGAGATGATAATGAATTAATTACTTCTTTTACATTAGGCATTAAGGATATTAATTTATCTCTTGAAGAAAGAATGGCATATTATGCTGAAAATGAAAGAATTTTAAAAGAAGAAGTATTTCCTGCAAGTGAAAAATTAATTGAAAATCTAGAAGCATTAAGAGGCAAGTCATTATTGAAAGATGAAGAAGCTAGTGCTTATAACTATTCTAAGGGTTATGGTGAAATTTTAATGCTTACTAAGGCTAGTTCTAATTTAGCTATTGAAGATATCATTGAAAATGTTGAAAACGCTCTCTTCTTTGAAATTTTAAATGCTCGTAGTGCTATTGATAATGATACAGATACTCTATATGAAGAATTAGTAAATAATCCTGATAAATATAGCTTCTTAAGCAAAGATTTAGATGAGACTTTAAATTATCTTAAAGAAAAATTAAATGGAACATATCCAAGCAGTGAAGGCATGGAATTTATTGCTTCACCACTTGATGAAACAGTAGCATCTGATTCAATTCTTGCTTATTATGTAACAAGTCCAATTGATGTTCCATATAATGTCATTCGTACTAATCCTAGTGGCTTAAGTGATGATCATATTGAGATGTATTCAACTTTAGCTCATGAAGGATTTCCAGGACATCTTTATCAAAATTGTTACTACAATAGCCTTAAGCCATCTTATTTACGCTCAATCATTGACTTTATTGGTTATACTGAAGGCTTTGCGATGAAAGCGAGTGGCGATGCCTTTATGTTTTCAGATATTGAAAATGAAGGTTTAAAACGTTTATTAAGTCTTAATTCAAGCTATGGTTATTACTTACAATCAATTGCCGATCTTGGCATTAATGGTCTTGGTTGGAATAAAGATAAAGTAAAAGAGGTTATGAGTGGCTTTGGGCTTGACGAAGACGCGACAGAATCAATTTATGAAGCTTGTATTGAAAACCCAGGATTAATTGTCCCATATGGTGTTGGTTTATCTTTCTTTGTGAATTATGAAGAAGATACAATGACTAAAATGGGTGATGATTTTGATCCTATTAGCTATCATGAGAAATTAATGGAGAATGGTCCATTACCATTTATTCTTCTAAAAGATGCTATTAACGAATTATACATTGATAAAGAAGCGGAATAAGCAAAATAAAGAGCAGATAATATCTGCTCTTTATTCACTTCTTAAAGCAATAACAGGATCTTGTTTAGCCGCTTTTCTACTTGGTAATAGACCAGCTATTACTGTTAATATTACCGATATCAATATTAAATAGATAGCAGGTTTTAAGTTTAATGTAGCATTGATGGTTTCAATACCAGTCAATGATTGAATGATATTGTTTATTGGGAAAGTTAATAAGATAGAAATTGTTACACCCATAATGCCTGAGAATAAACCGATAATGAAAGTCTCAGCATTGAAGATTGATGATACATTCTTTTTAGATGCACCCATTGCTCTTAAAATACCAATTTCTTTAGTTCTTTCCATAACACTAATTAAAGTAATAACAGCAATCATAATACTAGATACAATAAGTGAAATAGAGACAAAAGCAATTAAAACATAAGTAACAGCATTTACTATTGTTTGAACAGAAGACATAAGCATTCCTGTGACATCGACATACTTAATCTCTTTTTCTTTATCGCAAGAATTATTATAGTCATTTATAACTTTCATAAAATTCTCTTTAGCTTTAAAGTCTTTGAAATAGAAAGAAATAGCTGTAGGCTCATCTTTTTCTTGATAACCTAATTCAATTAAATTATTTCGATATGAAGCATTTGATGAAGTTAAAGTTGAAGACATTAAACGTGATAAATCTTCTTCTTTCATATTGAAATTAAAGGCCTTAGAGAAAGCTTTGGTATCAAACTTAAAGGAATTACTTAAGTTTTCAAACATCTTCATAAATGGTGATGTCACTTCTCCTACGGCATTTCCGACACCTTTCATCGCTAAATAAGTAATCAATTCTTTAGCACTATTATAAGCTTCACCATAGATGATATTGGCATTATCATCATTACTAATAATCTTATTTTCAATATCTTTAAGATTAATATTAGCTAAATCGTTAGCTTTAATAAGTGAATTAACAGTATTGAAATAAGTACTATTTCTTACTTCATTAAAGTAGGCTTTAAATATTTCCGAACTAATCTTTTTAAGATTATCTTTAGATGCTTTTAGATGAGCATCTTTTTCTAAGGAAACAATAATGGTATCTAATTGATTATTAAATTCTGTGCTATTAAATAATGTATCTAAGAAAAAATCAGGATTTGAATGATCCATAAAGTCTTCAGCATAAGAGATATAAATATCTTCTTGATAACCACTAATTAAAGAATATTTAAAGCCATTAGCAAGTTCTTTATAATCAACATCAATTATTTTTTCTTCACTAAATTCACATCCTAAATAAGGATTAGAACTATCTTTAAAACTTCCGCCTTCACATTCTGTAACATAAGGGATGCTTTGTTTAAACATCGTATTATAGCTAGAAATGATATTAGAAGCTAGATTGGAGTCAATAGCTATTAAGGTATTGGCTAAAGTATTTGTGGTATCAGCAATACTTTCTTTGATCGCATTAGAGTTATTTAAGATAATACCAGGATAATCAACTTTAGATAAGGAGTTGGTATCCAAATCAATACTAAAAGCTTTCTTAAGCATTTCTTCATCAACAGTTACTAATTCATTAAAATCAATACTATTCTTCTTTTCTTTATCACTAAATGAATTATTAGAGAAGACATCAATATCTTTATTAGCTAATTGTTTTTTAACGATTTCGGAATCTTTAGCTTTATCCATAACATGATTAGTTAATTCCGGCAAATAGATAATACCTGTCATTCCAGAATCTTCTGAAGCTAAAGCGATACCACTAATAGTTAAACTTTCACTTTGCTTATAAATCTTTTCCAAATAAGATGGATCATCGCTCATATCTTCATATGTTTGATAACGACTATTGAAACGATATAAGGAAGAGGCATCAATAAGTTTCATTTCGATATTTAATAAATCATCATAAGTAAAAGTTAAAGGTTCATTATTAATAGTTGTTTCTTTTTTATTCATTAAAGAATTAAGAAGTTCTTGTAATTCCTTGCCATCTCTTAAACCTAAAGAATAAACTAATAAGTCAGGAATATGGTCTTTTTCTGATAACACTAACATTACTTCATTATATTTAGTAGGATAATTACCCTTTAATAGTCCAGTGTTATCTTTTAAAGATTCTAAATCATGTTCTGCAAAGCTACCCATTGATGAAGAAGCTGAAACAGAAGAAAGTAAAGAAGCAGCACCATCAGAATAAATGGTATTTAATAAATTGCTAGGATTAAGTTTAACAATATTACCTGTTACATCACGAGAATAGATTTTAGGTGCGATAGAATAGCTGTAATTAATCTTTTTAAGGTCATCTTGGTATAAATCTTGATGTTCATTTAAATAATTCATAAAACTAACTAAATCATTAGAACCAATAGAATTTATCATCGAAGAAACGACCATTCTCTCTTTTACGGTTCCTTCTTTTATTTCTTCTTTAAGATCAAATTTAGCGTTCAACATTGCCCCAAAGACGTTAGATGTTTCTTCTTGAATTGTTAAAGGATAAGAATTCATTGTGTCATCTTGAATAGAATCAATATAATTTTGAAATCCGGTTGATAAAGCTAAGATTAAAGCGATGCCAATAATACCAATAGATCCAGCAAGTGAGGTAAGAATTGTTCTTCCTTTTTTTGATAATAAGTTATTAAAAGATAAAGACAAAGCAGTAAGGAAATTCATGGAAGCCTTACCAAAATTCCTTTTCTTTACTTCTTGATGAACCTCATTACATGGATTTGAATCACCAGTAATAACACCATCTTTTAAATTAACAATGCGACTAGCATAGCTTTTAGCTAGCTCAGGATTATGGGTGACCATAACTACCAAACGATCATTAGCTACTTCTTTTAATAAATCCATAACTTGAATTGAGGTTTTAGTATCTAAAGCACCTGTAGGCTCATCAGCTAAGACGATTGATGGATTATTAACTAAAGCTCTAGCGATTGCTACTCTTTGCATCTGACCACCTGATAATTGACTAGGCTTTTTATAAGCGTGAGCTTTTAAACCAACTTTATCTAAGGCTTCTAAAGCTAATTTCTTTTTCTCACTAGCTGGAGTACCAGCGATTGTTAAAGCCATTTCAACATTAGCTAATACTGTTTGATGAGGAATAAGGTTATAAGATTGAAAAATAAAACCAATAGTATGGTTACGATAACTATCCCAATCGCGGTCTTTATAATCTTTAGTTGATATATTGTTGATGATTAAATCACCACTATCATATTTATCTAAACCACCAATAATATTTAATAGCGTCGTTTTACCACTACCTGATGGACCTAATATCGCAACAAATTCATTGTCACGTAAAGTTAAAGAAACATTATCTAATGCTTTTTGTATCAAATTACCTGTTTTATAGGTTTTAGAAATATTTTTAATCTGCAACATGCAATTATTTTAGCACTAAAAAAACAACAAAATATTAGACATTTAAGTACAAAGAGTTTATTATTTTTAACGGTATTTCCGTCAGTAGCGGCTACCTGACGATAATTAAAATAAGGAGATTTTGATTTTGAATACTAAAAAACTAACATTTATTTCGCTTGTTGCAGCAGTATATACTGTTGTATCGCTACTTCTTGCACCTATTACCTATGGTGAGATGCAAATTCGTATCGCTGAAGCCTTAACAATGCTTCCACTATTAAATAAAGATAGTATCTATGGTGTTACTTTAGGTTGCTTCTTAACTAACTTAATCGGTGCTTTTACTGGTCTTAATCCAACAGGTATCTTAGATGCATTTATTGGAACACTTGCTACTTTTATTGCAGCATATCTAACTTATAAATTACGTGATAAAAAAGTTAAAACAATTCCGGTTTTATCAATTTTAATGCCGGTTATCTTAAATTTCTTCTTTGTAGGAGCTGAGTTAGCATATCTTTACATGTCTGATAACTTCTTAATGGGAATTCTTATCATGGGAACTAGTGTAGCCGCTGGTGAACTGATTTCGGTTATTGTCGGATATTTATTTATTCCTGCTCTTCAAAAAACAAAACTATTCAATTAAAAAAGCCCTTTTAAGGGTTTTTTTAGTATTATATAGGTAGTAATTGTTTTTACATTATTTAAGGAGAAATGTTATGGAAGAAATGAATAATCATAATGATGAAGATATTTCTTTAGAAAACGAAGATGAAGTTGGGAAAACTTCAACTGAAGAAATTAAAGAATCTAATGAAAATATCGAAGAAACAAAAGAATCTGATGTAAAGGGAACTGTTGAAGAAAAAGAAGAAGAGACAGTTGAACCTACAGAAACTGTTGAAGAAACAGAAGAAACAAAAGAAAGTGTCTCAGAAGTAGAGCCTATTAAAGAGCCTGCTAAGCTTGTTAAATGGTATGAATTAGATAATAAAAAGAAGGGCATTATTGCCGCTACTCCTATTTTATTAATCATTTTATGCCTTATATTATCTTCTTTTCTTAAAGGTAATTTAAAAATTAAAAGAAGTTATGAATTTCTTGATAAAAATAGTTTTTCCATCACAGGATATTCAGGGCAAGCTACAGCTAGCATGAATTATGAATTTCAATATACTGATAAAATCAATGAAATGCTCGATAAACTTGATGAGAAAGCATATAATTCTTTAACCGATAGAGAATATAAAAGATATGCCGATCAATATAATGATATCTTATATGCTCTTACAAGCTTAAAATGTCAAATTGAGCCCAGTACAGGTTTATCAAATGGCGATGAGATTTCTGTTAGCTGTCAATATGATAAGAAATTAATGGATAAAGCAGGTCTGCGCCCAAAGGCAACTGTAAAGAAATTTATTGTAGAAGGACTTGAAGAGATTCAAGGAATTAAATTATTCGATAATCTTGATATCAGCTGGTCTCTTGTTGAAGGGGATCTTGATGCTGAAATTAAATCTAATTCTTCTAATTCTTTCATCAATGAACTTGAATTTGATTTAGCAATAAGAAATGGTGATTATTATATCTATTGCAATTTACCAATCAAAGATTTTACATCTAGTGGTTATGCAGCAATTGATGATAATTTAGTTTATATCGATAATGAATATTATGCGATTAAAGTAGATCTTAGTAACTATAAGCAAATATATGAATTAACTGGTGATGAAGAAAAAGATAAACAAATCAAAGAAACATTTGATGCTGCAGTTGATAAAGCACTCAGCATCCACGATTATCTTATTTCTGATGATAATATTGGCCAAAATGTTAAAGTTGAAGGATATGAATTTGTAGGATTTGATAAAGCAACAGTAACATATCTTATCAAAACTGATAAAGGTGAATATCATTTAATATTCGATGCTGATGTTATGAATTTGCCTGATGGAACTATTGGTTTTGATTATGCCGATGAACTTTTAGAAGATTTCGAAGGAAAAGTAAATAAAGGCGAAGATATTGTTAAATAATGTTTCAAAGATTTAAAAATTTATTCTATATCTTAATAGGCCTTGCATTATACTACCTAGTCATCTCATTTCTTCATACAACCTGTATTATCAAATGGTTAACGGGTATATCGTGTGGCGGATGTGGAATGAGTAGGGCCTTTCTCTCGCTATTAAATGGTGATATATATTTAGCATTTTATTATCACCCTTTATTCCCACTGGTTATTATTTATGCCTTGCTATATCTATTTAAAGATTATATAAATCCAAGCTTATTTAAATTAATTACTGCTATTGTAATAATTGCTTTTGTTGGAACTTATATTTATCGTCTATTAGACCCTAATTGTGATGTTGTAACAATCGATCTAAATAATTCTGCAATATTTAAAATGATAAGGAGACTATTATGTATTGTCCAAAATGTGGTAAGCCTGTAGATGATGATGCATTATTTTGTTCATCTTGTGGCCATGCCTTAAAAAAAGAAAATGAAAAGAAAAGCGATTTAGAAAAAATTGATGAGAAATTAGTTTCTGCTACCGATGAAGTATTTGAAAAGGTAGAAAAAGAAGCTAATGATACTTATGAAGAAATTAAAGACAAAGTTGAAGAAGTAAGTGACAAAGTAAAAGAGAAAAAAGAGAAGATTTCTTTTGAAGATATCAAAAAGAAGATTAAAGAATTCGATTACTACACTCTTCTTGAAAAAGATACCATTGATAAAACATGTGCTGTTTTGCCTTTACTTCCTTTAATATTATTCATCTTTAGAAAGATTATTGATTTCTTTTTAAGATTCTATTTTATTCCATCATTTATTTTTATAATCCCTGATACCATCTATACAATCTTAACTCTTGCTACAATGGCTGTAGCTATTTATGCTATTACCGCACTTGTATATCGTATTGTCGCATGTGAAGAAAAAGATAAAGTCAATTTCATTGAGATGATTACACCTTTATCAACATTAATTGCTTCTTTACTCATTAAAAATGGTTGCTCAACATTATCCATTTCATTATTTACTCTTATTGGTCTTGTTTTAGCATTTGATTTTGTTGCTAAAGCTATTCTCTTAAATCAACCAATTATCGATAAATTAGATTTTGCTGCTGACTTTAATCTTTACAAGACTAAGTTAAGTGAATTCAAAGCTGAACTTAAGAAACAAAAAGAACTTGAAGCTCTTGCGGAAGCCGAAAGAAAGAAGTTTGTTGAAGAAAATCGTATTCCTTATGTCGCTAAAGGCGCATCTAAATTCGATGGTACTGGTGGAGAATTATTTGTTAAAGGAATTATTCTTACAATTGTCAGTTTGGTAAGCTGTGGCTTATTAACACCATTCTATTTAGTTGAAATTATCAAATGGCGCAAGGAACATACTGTTATTGAAGGTAATCGTATGACTTTCAATGGAACAGGTGTTCAGTTATGGGGCTTATGGATTAAATGGTGGTTCTTATCGCTCATTACTTGTGGTATCTACTCATACTTTGCAACTGTTGATTTCTTCAAATGGATGAATAAACATACTTCATTTGAAGGTGATGCACCATTTAATGGCATCTATGAATTATCTTACTTTGATGGCAATTCATTTGAATATTTAGGCTATGCTATCTTAACTAATCTTATTACTTGCATTACTTGTGGAATTGCATATCCTTGGATGTTTGTTAAATTAAGTGAATGGCAAACCAAAAATACTGTTGTTCAGGGTAGAAGATTAAAACTTGACGCTAAAGGTGCTGACTACTTTGGAGTTTGGATTGTTAATCAATTATTAACAATTATCACTTGTGGTATCTATTATTCTTGGGCTTCATGCAAAGAAGAAGCATTTATCGTAAGCCACATCTCTTCTTACGAAGAACCAATTAGATAAAAATAAAGGATTGTTTAAATACAATCCTTTTCTTTACTCATAAATATGCCAATCTATTTCTTTTAAATTGTGATCTTTTAAATATTCATTGGTTTTAAGGAAATGATTATTGCCAAAGAAACCATGATATGCTGATAAAGGTGATGGATGGGCACTTTCTAAGATTAAATGTTTAGAATTATGCAACAATGCTTTTTTCTTGCGTGCATAATTACCCCATAAGATAAAGACAAAAGGCTCATCCTTTTCATCTAATAATTCAACAATCCTGTCAGTTAAGATTTCCCAACCTTTTTGGGCATGACTTCCTGCACTTGCTTCTCTTACAGTTAAGACACTATTGAGCAATAATACTCCTTGCTTTGTCCAAGATGATAAATCGCCCGATTTTGGAAAAAGATAACCATATTCATTATGTATCTCTTTATAGATATTAATAAGTGAAGGAGGTAAATCGACTCCTTTAGGTACTGCAAAAGATAAACCCATTGCCTGTCCTTTTTTATGATAAGGATCTTGCCCCAATATTAATACTTTACTATCGGCATAAGATGTATATCTTAAAGCATTGAAGATATCTTTAGCTGGTGGATAAATTTGATGATTTTTATATTCTTCATCTAAAAAGAGTCTTAAATTTTGATAATAGTCTTTATTAAACTCTTCTTCTAATAAAAAGTCCCAATCGTTACCAATGATTTTCATTCTCTTATTATAAAGCTTCTTGAAGTGAAACTTGTAAACATCTTATAATTTTACATATGGATCATATTTTATGTCTAGGCGAAGCGTCTGTTGAATATATTGCTGAAGAAAAGGGTATTAAGATTTCTAATGCGAGTCATTTTGATACTCGTATTGGTGGCGAAGCGGCTTTATGTCTAGAATTTGCATCTATTGGTAAAGCGTCAGCTTTATTATCAAAAGTAGGTAATGACCACTTTGGTGAAACCATCCGTGAAACATTGGATAAAGGAGATGTCGATACATCAGCTCTTTTAACTGATGCAACATACAATACAGCTGTATCTTTTATATCTTTAAATAATGATGGCTCAATTTATGAAAAGAATTATGTCACGCATGGTGCAGATTTAAACCTTCAAGAAAATGAGATTACACTACGAGCTTTAGAAAATGTTTCTTTATTACATTCAAGCTCTTATGGCATCTTGTCTTATAATCGCCATTATTTAAGACTTATTCTTTTATGGGCTCGTAAGAAAGGTATCCGAACATCTTTTAAACTTCAAGAAGAATTATTGATTAATAAAGAAACACGAAATATCCTAATCAATCTATTACCATTTATTGATATTTTAATATTATCAGTTAAACAAGCTAATCTTTTAACTGGTTTATTATCGACAGACTTTACAAGTGAAAAGTTGATGCATGACTTTTTATTTGAAAAAGTATTGATATATGATGATAACCGTGTACATTTATATACAGCCGAAAAACATCAAGAAATGAAGATGGACTATAAGGAAAGAAAGAAATTTGAAGCTCTTTTCTTATCAGCTATAGCTGAAGGAAAAGATGATTCTTTGTTAAGTGTGGCGCAAAATGTTCAATTATTTTAAAACATCAAAAGAAGCAGAAGAATGGGTGATGTCCTTTCACCGTAATCGTAGTTATGATGAATTAGCAAAGGCCAAAGAGCTTTTTTTAGATAATTATAAAAATTATCATGTGATTCATGTAACAGGTACCAATGGTAAAGGGTCCTTTGTTAATTACCTTAAAGATTTATTAATGGCCGAAGGTTATAAAGTAGGAACCTTCCAATCGCCACATTATCGTATTCATAGAGATCGCATACGCATTAATGGCAATAATATTAGCGAAGAAGCATATTTAGCATTAGTAAATAAATATCATGATCATTTCAAAGAATATAACTTAGGTATGTTTGAAATGACTTTCTTTATTGCCGGAGAATACTTTAAAGATGAAAAAGTTGATTACGCAATCTTTGAAGTTGGTATTGGCGGTAGACATGATTGCACTAATCTATTACCACAAAAAGACTTAGCTGTCATTTGTAGTGTCGGTTTAGATCATACCGATTACCTAGGCCCAACAACCTTATCAATTGCCTATAATAAAGCCGGTATTATTAATGGTTGCAATGCTTTAATTGGTGAATTAGGTGAAAAAGAAAAAGCCATTGTTAAGGAACAATGTGAAATAACTTCATCTAAGCTTTATACTTTAAAGCCTTATAAGGTCATAAAACCAGGTTTATTTACTTATGATGGTATTACATATCAGTTAAATACAATCGCTATGTATCAAGCCCATAATGCCTCTTTAGCATTGGAAGCTAAACATATCTTAGTAGGTAGAAATGATGAAAAAGAAAAAGAAGCACTAGCTAAATCATTATGGGAAGGACGTTTTGAAATAAAGGAAAGAAATCCTTTAGTTATTATTGATGGCGCTCATAATATGCATGCGGTTAAGGCTTTAAATGAAAGTCTAGACCAATTAAAAGGTAAGAAAGCGATTCTTTTTGCGGCTTTAAAAAGAAAAGAATATGATCCAATGATTAAAGAACTTCAAAAACATTGTGATGGTTTATACCTAACATCATTTGCTTATCCTGGAGCTTTAAAAGAGAAAGATTATGAAAAATATCATCTTCCTTATATAAAGGATTATGTTGAAGGATTAGAGGAATTAAAAAAACAATATGATGTGATTGTGATATGTGGATCGCTTTATTTCTTAAGCGAAGTAGTAACTAAAATCAATTTCTCAGGTAATAAATAAGGCAATAAAAAACAAAATTAGCAGGGGCTAATCGATATTAACCCCTTTTATACGCTTTATATAAGATACACTGAAAGGCGTGGATGTGACAAAGCAAAAAATATAGCTAAAAATAGCGAAAAAATGCAATTTAGGTATTGAAATACACCAATAGATAAGTTATTATATTTGAGCGCTTGCAAAGATATGGGAGATTGCCGGCACACGGACACCCGTGTGACTGTGTGATAACCGGGGAACTCACAAGGAGCAAGTTACTAGTGATAAAGCTAGTAGATGAAATGAAGGAGGAAGATTTCATGGCAAAGAATAACGTAAGAATCAAGCTCAAGGCTTATGAATCACGCTCTTTGGATGCAGCAACACAGAAAATTGTAAAGGCTGCTGAAGAAGGCGGAGTCAAGAAAGTCGTTGGACCGATTCCATTACCAACAGAGAAACAAATCATCACCATCTTACGTTCACCACACAAATACAAGGATAGTCGTGAACAGTTCGAAATTCGCACACACAAACGTCTTATCGAAATCATCGGACCAACCGCTAAAACGATTGACTCCCTTTCCCGCTTAGAATTACCAAGCGGTGTTGATATCGAAATCAAACTTTAAAAACTAGAAAGGTGACATCATGAAAGGATTACTTGGAAGAAAACTTGGCATGACTCAGGTATTCACAGATGACGGTACATTAGTTCCTGTTACTGTAATCGAAGTTGAACCAAACGTAGTTATGCAGAAAAAAGTAGTTAACACTGACGGTTATGATGCTATTCAGCTCGGTTTAGAAGATAAGAGAGAAAAGCTCGTATCTAAGCCAGAAGCTGGACATGCTAAAAAAGCTGGTGTTAATGCTAAGCGCTTCATCAAAGAAATTCGTGCTGACGAAATGATGAACTTAAACGTTGGCGACGAAGTAAAAGTAGACCTCTTTTCCGCTGGTGACATTGTCGATGTGACAGGTGTTTCCAAAGGTAAAGGCTACACTGGCACAATCGCACGTTATAACCACGGCCGCGGACCTGCTAGCCATGGTGGTTCTAAGAACGAACGCCATATCGGTTCATTAGCAACAACTGGTCGTAACAATGGCCGCATTGAAAAGAACACACCAATGCCAGGTCATGACGGCGTATACACAACAACAAATCAGAATCTTGAAATCATCAAGGTTGATGCTGACAAGAACTATCTCTTAGTAAAGGGTAATGTACCTGGAGCAAAAAGAGGCTTAGTTATGGTCAAGACAACAGTTAAACCTGTTAAACACGTTGAACCAAAGGTTCTCTTAAACGAGGAGGCTTAATCCATGGCAAAATTTGATGTATTTGATCTTACTGCTGCTAAGGTTGGCGAAATCGAATTAGCTGATAGCGTCTTCGGTATCGAACCAAACCAGCAGGCAGTATTTGATGCTGTTATCCGTCAGCAAAATTCATGGCGCCAGGGCACAGCTGATACAAAGACACGCTCTGAAGTATCAGGAACTGGTAAAAAGCCATTCAGACAGAAAGGTACTGGTAATGCTCGTCAGGGTAGTACACGTGCTACTCAATGGAGACACGGCGCTATCGCTTTCGGTCCTACACCACGTACTTATATCAGCAAGATTAACCGCAAGGTTAGAAAGCTCGCATTAAAGAGTGGTCTTAGTTTCAAGGCTAAAGAAAACAATCTTACAGTTATCAATTCCATCGCTATGGAATCTGCAAAAACTAAAGATTTCGTTAATGTATTAAATGCTTTCAATCTTGATAAAAAAGTATTATTCGTTATCGATGCTTCAGAAGATTTCGAAAATGCTTATCTTGCAAGCCGTAACTTAGGCAAGGTTGAAATCGTTACAGTTGAAGGTTTAAACATCTATGACCTCACAAATGCTTCTAATCTTGTTGTAACTGAAGTTGCTGCCAACAAATTAGGGGAGGTTTTAGGCAATGAGTAATGCAAAAGAACTCATCATCCGTCCGCTCGTAACTGAAAAGACAATGAAAGCACAAGCTGAAAACAATGTCGTTGTATTCGAAGTTGCTAAATCAATGAATAAGATTCATGTTAAACAGGCAATTGAAGAAATCTATGGCGTTAAAGTTGAAAGAGTTAATATCGTAAACACTGCAAAGAAAGTCAAGAGAGTTGGCCGTTATGTAGGTGTTGTAGGCTCATTCAAGAAAGCTTATGTAAAACTTGCTGAAGGTTCTTCAATCGAAATCCTCTCAGATAAGTAATCTTATTAAATATAACTATCGGAAGAAAATGCGAATTCCGGATAATAGCATAGGAGGAAATCAAAATGGCTATTAAGAAATATAAGCCAACTACTCCAGGCAGACGTGGCATGACTGGTTTAACTTTTGAAGAAATCACAAAGACTTCTCCAGAAAAATCATTAACAGTCAGCTTAAAGAAAAATGGTGGCCGTAACAACAACGGTCGCATTACAGTTCGTCATCAAGGTGGCGGACATAAGCGTCTTTATCGTCTGGTTGACTTCAAACGTAACAAAGACAATATCCCAGCAACAGTTGCTGCTATCGAATACGATCCAAACCGTAACGCAAACATCGCTCTTCTTAACTATGTAGATGGTGAAAAACGTTACATCTTAGCACCAGAAGGATTAACAGTTGGTACAAAGGTTATCTCTGGTGAAAAGACAGATATCAAGGTTGGTAACGCATGCGAACTCAGAAATATCCCAGAAGGTACAGTAGTTCACAATGTTGAATTAAAACCAGGTAAGGGTGGACAGCTTGCAAGATCTGCAGGTGTTAGTGCCCAGATTCTTGGTATCGAAGAAAAATATGTTACTTTACGTCTTGCTTCTGGCGAAGTTCGTAAGGTATTAGGCGTTTGCCGTGCAACTATTGGTGCAGTAGGTAACGGTGACTATAGCTTAATCAATCTTGGTAAAGCTGGTCGCTCACGCTGGATGGGTATCCGCCCAACAGTTCGTGGTTCTGTAATGAACCCTGTAGATCACCCACATGGTGGTGGTGAAGGACGTACACCAGTTGGTCGTAAGTCACCAATGACTCCATGGGGCAAGAAAGCTATGGGTGTTAAGACCCGTAAGACAAAGCTTGCTTCTAACGATTTAATCGTAAGAAGAAGAAATGCTAAATAATCGGGAAGGAAGGAGAAATAAATGAGTCGTAGTCTAAAGAAAATGCCTTTCGTTGATGAACATTTAATGAAAAAGGTAGAAGAGCTCAATAAGCAAGAGAAAAAAGAAGTAATTAAGACTTGGTCCCGTCGTTCAACTATCTTCCCAAGTTTCGTTGAACATACATTCGCTGTATACAACGGTAAAGAACATCTTCCTGTTTATGTAACAGAAGATATGGTTGGACATAAGCTCGGTGAATTCGTACCAACACGTAAATTCGGCGGTCACGGTTCCGATAAGAAAGCGTAAGGAGGAGAGATAAGATGGAAGTAAAGGCAACAGCTAAAACTGTTCGCGTCTCTGCTCGTAAGGCACGTTTAGTATTAGATCTTATTCGTGGTAAAGACGCTAAAGAAGCAGCAGCAATCTTAAAGTTCACTCCAAATCATGCAAGTGAACCAATTGCTAAAGTATTAAAATCTGCTTGTGCAAACGCAAAGCACAATTATCAGATGGACGAGGAAAAACTCTATGTCAAAGCTTGTTACGCTGATGAAGGAATCACAATGAAACGTATCCTTCCACGTGCAAAGGGTAGTGCCTCTCCACTCATGAAGAGAACAAGCCACATCACTATCGTGGTTGAAGAGAGATAGGAGGATAAGACATGGGTCAGAAAGTAAGTCCTGTAGGATTCCGTGTAGGCGTTATTCGCGATTGGGAATCACGTTGGTACGCTGAAAAAGATTACGGAACACTCCTTCAAGAAGATATTAAAATCCGTGAACTCATCGCTAAGGATTGCAAAGATTGCATGGTAGCACGCGTTGAAATCGAACGTAGCAAGAACCATATCAATCTCATCATTCGCACAGCTCGTCCTGGTATGTTTGTTGGCGAAGATGGTAAGAAAATCGAAGAGCTTAAGAAGAGCTTAACTAAGCTTGTTGGTGATAAGACTCTTAACATCAATATCGTTGAAGTAGCAAACACTGATTTAGATGCAACATTAGTTGCTAATAAGATTGCTAGAATGCTTGAAGAACGTCAATCATTCCGTACAGCTCAAAAGAAAACTATTCAGCAGACTATGAGAGCTGGCGCTAAAGGTATTCGTACAAAAGTTGGTGGCCGTTTAGGCGGTGCAGATATCGCACGTACTGAAGGTTACTCAGAAGGTATCGTTCCACTTCATACATTACGCTCAGATATCGACTATGCATTAGCTGAAGCTATGACAACATATGGTATCTTAGGTGTTAAAGTTTGGATCTGCCGTGGTGAAGTTTTACCTGGAGAAATGGTAAAAGAACCAGAAAAACCAAAGAATAGCGGACGCAACGATCGTCGTAACAATAACCGTCGTCCAAATCGCCGTTTCGAAAATAAGGCTGAAGCTAAGCCAGCAACTGAAGTTAAGGAGGGTGAATAATTATGTTAATGCCAAAGAGAACTAAATATCGCCGTCCACATCGCTTAAGCTATGAAGGCAAAGCAAAAGCTGGTACTGAAGTAGCATTCGGTGAATACGGTTTAGTTGCAACAGAGGGTGGTTATGTTTCAAATAACCAGATCGAAGCTGCTCGTATTGCCATGACTCGTTATATGAACCGTGGCGGTAAAGTTTGGATCAAAATCTTCCCACATCTTGCTATCACAAAGAAACCTCTTGAAGTTCGTATGGGTTCAGGTAAAGGTTCTCCAGAAGGATGGGTTGCTGTAGTTCAAGAAGGCCGCGTAATGTTTGAAATCGGCGGTGTTGATGAAGCAACAGCTCGTGAAGCTCTCCGTTTAGCTAGCCACAAGTTGCCAGTTAAATCTAAGTTTGTCAAGAAAGGTGCGTAGTAGACATGAACGTTAAAGAAATCCGCAGTATGTCAAATGAAGACCTCTTAAAATCTGTTGCGGAAATGAAATCTGAACTATATGATTTGCGTTTTGCACGCGCAACTGGTTCGATTGACAACCCAATGCGTGCACATGAACTCAAGAAGTCAATTGCTCGTATTCTTACTGTTCTCAAAGAAAGAGAACTCGCAACAAAGGAGGGCTAATCGATGGAAAGAGAAACAAGTTCTAGACGCGTATTACGCGGTAAAGTAGTATCTAACAAGATGGATAAAACTATCGTTGTTGAGGTTTCTACCAAATCCAGTCATCCTCTTTACGGAAAGAAAGTAAAAGACTCACGTCGTTATAAGGCACATGATGAAAACAACGAAGCTGGAATCGGCGATACAGTTGTTATCATGGAAACAAGACCTTTAAGCCGTGATAAACATTTCCGTCTCGTAAAGATTGTAGAAAAAGCAATTATTCTTTAATGCCGGAGGTCCAAAATGATTAGTAATGAAACTAGATTAAAAGTTGCGGATAATACTGGCGCTAAAGAGCTCCTTGTTATTCGCTGCTTAGGTGGCAGTAAACGTAAGACTGCAAACATCGGTGATATTGTTGTTTGTGCAGTTAAAGATGCAGCTCCTAATGGAACTGCTAAAAAGAGCCAAGTAGTTAAGGCTGTTATCGTACGTACAAAGTATGGCATTAGCCGTGACAATGGTTCACATATCCGCTTCGATGACAACGCTGCTGTCATCATCAAAGATGATTTAACACCGGTAGGAACACGTATTTTCGGTCCTGTTGCTCGTGAACTTCGCGATAAGGGCTTCATGAAGATCGTGTCTCTTGCTCCAGAAGTACTTTAAAGGAGAGGACAAAATATGAAGATCAAAACTGGTGATAAAGTTAAGGTCATCACAGGTGCTGATAAAGGCACTATCGCTGATGTCATCGCTGTCTTCCCAACAAAAAATAAAGTAGTTGTAGAAGGCGTTAATATCGCAAAGAAAGCATTAAAACCTTCACAGGAAAATCCTGAAGGTGGCATTATCTCTAAAGAAATGCCAATCGATGCTTCTAACGTTGTTGCTTATGATTCAAAAGCAAAGAAAGCTTCCCGTGTTGGTTTCAAAGTAGAAGACGGAAAGAAAGTACGTATCTATAAGAAAACTGGCGCTGTTATCAAGGGAGGTAAGAAGTAATGAACCGTTTACAGGAAAAATATAACAACGAGATTAAAGAAACTTTAATGAAAGAATTCAACTATTCTTCAATCATGCAAGTTCCACATCTCGAAAAGATTGTTATCAACCTTGGAGTAGGCGATGCAATTGGCAATCCTAAAGCTTTAGAAGAAGCAGTTGCTGAATTAACTCAGATTTCTGGTCAGAAACCAGTTATCACAAAAGCTAAGAAATCCATTGCGAACTTCAAACTTCGTGAAGGTATGGAAATTGGCTGCAAGGTAACTCTCCGTAAAGAACGTATGTATGAATTCTTTGATAAGTTAGTTTCTATTTCTTTACCACGTGTAAGAGACTTTCACGGTGTAAGCAATACTGCTTTCGATGGTCGTGGTAACTATACACTCGGTGTCAAAGAACAGATTATCTTCCCAGAAATTCAATACGATAAAGTAAACAAAGTTCGTGGTATGGACATTGTTATCGTAACAAGTGCAAATACAAACGAAGAAGCAAAGGCACTGCTTAGAGAAATGGGCATGCCATTTGCTAAGTAAGAGAGGAGAATTATATGGCAAAAACATCCATGAAAGTTAAGGCACATCGTCCACAAAAGTTCTCGTCTCGTGAATATACAAGATGTGAACGCTGTGGTCGTCCACATTCTGTATTAAGAAAATATAAATTATGCCGTATCTGCTTCCGTGAATTAGCTTATAAAGGCCAGATTCCAGGAGTAAGAAAGGCTAGCTGGTAAGGAGGTACTGCGATATGAATATGACAGATCCAATTGCCGATATGCTCACTAGAGTGCGCAACGCTATCCGTGCTGACCATGAAACAGTAGAAGTTCCATGCTCAAAGGTAAAATGCGAAATCGCACGTATCTTAAAAGAAGAAAACTATATCGCTGACTACACTGTAGTTGGAGAAGCTGCAAAAGATAAGAAAATTATCATCACTTTACGTGCAAGCGAAAATGGTGAAAAAGTTATCTCTGGTTTAAAGAGAATCTCAAAACCAGGTTTAAGAGTTTATGCTAAATCAGATGCAGTTCCACGTGTACTCAACGGTCTTGGTATTGCAATTATCTCAACATCACACGGTTTAATGACTGACCGTGATGCTCGCAAACAGAAATTAGGCGGCGAAGTTGTCGCTTACGTCTGGTAATAAAAGAAGGAGAAAGAAATGTCACGTATCGGAAATAAAACGATTACCGTTCCTGCAGGCGTTGAAATCACAATCGCTGAAGGGAATGAGGTGACTGTCAAGGGTCCTAAGGGCACTCTGACACGTAAATTTAGTCCATTAATCGAAATCAAGAATGACAATGGTGTTATTACTTGTGTTCGCGCTAATGATGAAAAACATACCAAACAGCTCCATGGCACAACTCGTGCATTACTCCACAACATGATTGTTGGTGTACATGAAGGTTATGTTAAACAGCTTGAAATTGAAGGTATCGGTTACAATGCTGCCCTTTCAGGAAATAAGCTTACCCTTCGTTTAGGTTATTCCCACAACATCGAATATGTAGTAGAAGATGGCGTTACTGTTGAAGTACCAAAGCCTACACAAATCAAGGTTTCAGGTATTGATAAACAGCGCGTTGGTGAAGTAGCTGCTAACATCCGTTCATTCCGTAAACCAGAACCTTACAAAGGAAAAGGTATCCACTATGTTGGAGAAGTTATCCGTCGTAAGGAAGGTAAGACTGCTGGTAAGTAAGTGGGAAAGGAGAAATAAGACATGTTAAAGAAAGTTTCTAAAAATTCAGAACGTTTAAGAAGACATGCTCGTATCCGTAGAAAAGTCTCCGGTACAGCATCCTGCCCACGCCTCAGCGTTTTCCGTTCAAATAAGCACATCTTTGCTCAGCTCATCGATGATGTTAATGGAAACACATTAGTTTCTGCTTCTTCTTTAGAAATGAAGCTTGAACACGGTGGAAACATTGAAGCTGCTAAAGCAGTAGGTTCAGAAGTTGCTAAACGTGCATTAGCTAAAAACATCGATACCGTTGTATTTGACCGCGGCGGTTATATCTATCACGGCAGAGTACAGGCATTGGCTGACGCCGCTCGCGAAGCCGGTCTCAAGTTCTAGGAGGAAGTATGGAAGAGAACAAAACCTTAGAAACTCCGGTAGCAGAGAACACTGCTGTAGAGAACAACACTGCTGCTGTTGAGAAGAGCGGTGAACGTCGTTTCAACCGCAATAATAAAGATCGTAACGGACGTAACGGTAAACGCAACCCACGTTTCGGTCGCGAACAGAAAGAATTCGAAGAACGCGTAGTTAAGATTAACCGCGTATCTAAGACTCTTAAAGGCGGACGCAAGATGCGTTTCTCCGCATTAGTTATTATCGGTGACCGTAAGGGCCGTGTAGGCTTCGGTCTTGGTAAAGCTAACGAAGTACCTGATGCAATCCGTAAAGCATTAGAAGATGCTCGTAAGAATGTTATCCGTGTACCTCTTGTAAATGGTAACCGCACTATCCCACATGCTGTAACTGGAACATTCGGTGCTGGTGAAGTAGTTCTTCGCCCAGCAAGCGAAGGTACCGGTGTTGTAGCTGGTGGTGCAGTTCGTGCAATCCTTGAACTTGCAGGCTTAACTGACGTATTAGCTAAGTGCATCGGCTCACGTACTCCAATCAATGCAGTACGTGCTACTATGGACGCTTTAGGACAGTTAAGAACTGTAAATAGTGTTGCTAAACTTCGTAACAAGAAAGTCGAAGAGATTCGTTAGGAGGTTTCAAGATGAATTTACATGAATTAAAAGCAAATCCAGGAGCTCGTAAAGAAGCTAAACGTATCGGCCGTGGTCAGGGTTCTGGTAACGGTAAAACTGCTGGTAAGGGTCAGAAAGGTCAGCTTTCTCGCTCTGGTGGCGGTAAGGGACCTGGCTTCGAAGGTGGACAGACACCTCTTTACAAGCGTATCCCTAAGCGTGGTTTCACAAATGTAAACCGCAAAGAATATGCTATCGTTAACCTCAGCGATCTCAATCGCTTTGAAGACGGAGCAACAGTTACTCCTGAAACATTATTAGCTTCAGGAATTATTAAGAAAGAACTTTCTGGTGTAAAGGTACTTGGTAACGGAACTTTAGAAAAGAAGCTCAATGTTACTTGCCATAAGATTTCTTCTTCTGCTAAAGCTGCTATCGAAAAGGCAGGCGGAAAAGTAGAGGTTCTCTAAGAATGATTTCAGTATTCGTCGATTTCTTTAAGAATAAGGATATCCGTAAAAAAATCTATTTTACCTTAGCGATGTTATTTATTGTTCGCTTAGGTGCGGCAATTCCTGCTCCAGGCATCAACGATACAGTTATCACATTAGGATCCAGTTCTTTACTTGCTATGATGAACCTGCTCGGTGGTGGAGCTATCGAGCAGATGTCCATCTTCTCGCTTGGTGTTGGTCCTTATATCAATGCCAGCATTATTATTCAGCTTTTATCAATGGATATCATTCCTGCTTTAACAGAAATGAGTAAAGATGGTAAAAGAGGAAGAGAAAAGATTGATCGTATCACTCGCTACTTAGCTGTTGTGATGGGTTTAGTACAAGGATATTTCATTGTCCAATTACTCTCTAACCAATATGGTATCGTTGATAATCCAGGCTGGATTACATACCTTTATGTATCAATCATTTTTACAGCCGGCACAATGTTCCTTTTATGGATTGGTGATCAAATCACTACAAAAGGTGTCGGAAACGGAGTTTCGATCATCATTTTCGCTGGTATAGTAGCGAATATGCCGAATTCATTCCGTAGTGTTTATCAGAACTTTGTAACTACTAACAATAATATCTTCGGTTTCATTCTCTATATGATTATGTATATTGCAATTATTGTCTTAGTTATTCTGATGGATGCAGGACAAAGAAGAATTCCAATTCAATATTCTTCATCAAGTCCGATTAATCGTACTAAAGGTGATTTAAACTATCTTCCTTTAAGAATTAACTCAGCATCTGTTCTTCCTGTAATTTTCACTGGTGCTCTAATTCAGGGACCACAGATTATTACTTCATGGTTTAACCAAGATGCTTACAAATGGCTTGCAGATTTCTTTGATTTCTCTAAGCCATATGTTCTTGTAATATATGCTTTGCTTATTATTCTCTTCACATTCTTCTACACAAATATCACTGTAGATCCTGAAAAGATTGCCAAAGATTTTGGTACAAGCACATATATTCCTGGAGTTAAACCTGGTAAAGAAACTACTCTTTACATTCAGAAGATATTAAATCGCATTACAACCCTTGGTGCTTTATTACTTGCATTTATTGCAGTATTACCATATGTTGTATCAATGACAACTGGATTACCAACAAGTGCTGCTTTAGGTGGAACTGGGGTAATTATTGCGGTTGGCGTTGCAACTGAAACAATTAGTACTTTAAAAGCTCAGCTTACACAAAAGAAGTACACAGGTTTCATTGGGAAATAAATAAGGAGGCCCGGAAATGAATCTTCTCATTATCGGCGCCCCGGGTACAGGAAAAGGCACAATGTCAGAAAAGCTTATTGCTGAGTATGGCGTTGTGCATATTTCTACCGGTGATATGTTACGTGAAAGCGTAGCAGCGCAAACGGAAGTAGGTTTAAAAGCAAAAAGTTACATGGATGCAGGAAAACTAGTGCCAGATGAGGTAATTCATGATATTATCTTAGAGCGACTAGGCAAAAACGATATCGAATCCGGATTCCTCATGGACGGTTATCCTCGCACTCTAGCACAAGCAGAAGATTTAGATGTAATCTTAAATGCTCTTAATAAGAAGATTGATTGTGTATTGAATCTTGAATTAGATGAAAATGTCTTAATTGATCGCATTACTGGCAGACGTATTTGCCCAGAATGCAAGAGCGTTTATCATATTAAATCTATGCCACCAAAAAGCGAAGGTATTTGCGATAATTGTGGTGCAACCTTAATTACTCGTAAAGATGATACCGTTGAAAGCTTAAGCGTACGCCTTGAAGCATATCATGACTCGACAAAACCGGTCATTGAGTATTATGCTAGTAAAGGTCTTGTCCACAATATTAACTCCGATCAAAAACCGGAGGCTGTTTTTGCGGACATCCAAAAAGTTCTTGGAGGCTGTTTATGATCACTCTAAAATCTCCTCGCGAAGTTGCCTTAATGAAAAAAGCTGGTGGAACAGTAGCTTATGTTCTTAACCACATTGGCGAATATATCAAACCAGGTGTTAGTACCTATGATATTGATAGAATCGCTGAAGAAATGATTCTCTCTCAGGGTTGCACTCCTAACTTTAAAGGTTATGAGGGCTTTCCAAACTCATGTTGCACTTCAGTTAATGAAGTCTTAGTACATGGTATTCCTAATAAGAAAGTCATATTAAAAGAAGGCGATATTGTGAGTGTGGATGTTGGCGCTGATTATAAAGGCTATCAAGGAGATGGAGCTTGGACATTCACTGTAGGTGAGGTCAAAGATCCAAAGGTACTCGAACTTCTGGAAGTAACCAAACAAGCTTTATTTGAAGGCATTAAAATGGTGAAACCGGGCAACCGCGTTGGTGATATTTCTAACGCTATCCAAACATATGTCGAAGCACATGGTTTTTCTCTGCCATCAGAGTATACAGGCCATGGTATCGGCACAGACATGCATGAAGATCCTGCCGTTCCAAATGTTGGAAAAGCACATACAATGGAAATCTTAAAGAAAGATATGTGCATCTGCATTGAACCAATGGTATTCATGGGCAAACCGCATTGCCGCACCTTATCAGATGGATGGACAGTTGTCTCTCTTGACGGCTCCTGGGCTGCTCATTATGAACACGAATTACACATCACAGCTGATGGTTGCGAGATTTTGACAAAGGAGGATTAGGAGTTGTCCAAACAAGATGTTATCGAGATTGGTGGAGAAGTAATTGATACTCTACCAAACGCCCAATTTAAGGTGAAACTACAGAACGGTGCAGAAATTGTCGCCCACGTTTCCGGTAAAATCCGTATGCATTACATTCGCATTTTACCGGGTGATCATGTCACCGTAGAACTCTCACCTTATGATTTAACACGTGGACGAATTACCTATCGCTTCAAGTAAATCTGAAGGAGGAAAGAAGCATGAAAGTAAGACCATCTGTCAAACCAATCTGTGACAAATGCCGCGTTATCAAACGTAAAGGCAGAGTCATGGTAATCTGTGAAAACCCTAAACATAAGCAGAGACAGGGCTAATTCAGGGAGGAAAAGAAAGAATGGCACGTATTGCAGGGGTAGATATCCCAAATAATAAACGTGTAGTTGTTGCTTTAACCTATATCTATGGTGTAGGCCCAACTACTGCAGTTAAGATTCTTGCTGAAAATAATATCAGTGAAGATATCCGCGTTAAAGACCTCTCTGAGGAACAGATTAGCGCAATCCGTAAATCTCTTGACGCTTATAAGCTCGAAGGTGATCTCAGAAGAGAAACTCAGCTCAACATTAAGCGCCTCATGGAAATTGGTTGCTATCGTGGTATGCGCCACCGCAAAGGCTTACCTGTAAGAGGTCAGCGTACAAAGACTAACGCTCGTACTCGTAAAGGACCACGTCGCACTGTTGCGAACAAGAAGAAGTAAGGATAGGGGGTAAGAACATGGCACAAGCTAAAACTGTACGTAAAAAACGCGTAAAGAAGAACGTTGTCAAGGGTGTTGCTCATATCCACTCTACGTTCAACAACACAATCGTTTCTATTACTGATGAAGTAGGAAACGTAGTATCTTGGAGCTCAGCAGGTGCTTTAGGATATAAAGGTTCTCGTAAATCAACTCCATATGCTGCTCAGATGGTATCAGAAGCAGCTGGTAAAACCGCTATGGATCATGGTATGAAAACTGTTGAAGTTGAAGTTAAGGGTCCAGGACCAGGCCGTGAAGCAGCTATCCGTGCTTTACAGGTAGCAGGCCTTGAAATCACTGCTATCAGCGACGTTACACCAATCCCACATAACGGATGCCGTCCGCCAAAGAAACCTAGAGGTTAAGGAGGAAAGCCATATGCAGAAATTTGAACGACCAAAATATAAAATTGAACAGCTTGAAGAAGCAGAAAACCATGCCGTTTTCTCTGTTTCTCCACTCGAACGTGGTTTTGGCAATACTTTAGGTAATGCTTTACGCCGTGTTATGCTGTCATCTTTACCGGGTGGTGCGGTCTATTCTGTTAAAATCGATGGCGTTTTTCACGAATTTTCTTCTATTAAAGGCGTAAAAGAAGACGTTACATTAATCATCTTAAATATTAAGAATCTTATTCTTAAGGTTACAGGTGAAGAATCTTATACTTTACGCATTAATGCTAAGGGTCCTTGCACAGTTACCGCCAAAGACATCCACTGCCCGGCTGGTGTTGAGGTACTAAACCCTGATCTGGAAATCGCTCATCTTGATAAAGATGGTGTATTAGATATGGAATTAAAAGCGAAGACTGGTAGAGGCTATGTTTCTGCTGATGAAAACAAACGCTTATATCAGAACTCTTCACTTGGTATTGGTACTATCTTTACTGATTCCATTTACACCCCAGTAACACTTATGAACTATGAAGTATCTTCGACACGTGTTGGTCAGAGTGCTAAATATGATGCTTTAACATTGGATGTATGGACTAATGGTTCTATCCAGCCAACAGTTGCTGTATCTCTCGCGTCTAAGATTCTCATTGACCACTTCTCCCTTCTTACAGAGCTTGATGAAGAAGGTTTCGAATCAGAATCTGTAATGAAAGATTTTGTTCATGAGAAGAATGCTAAAACAGTAAATATGTCTATTGAAGACTTAGATCTTACTGTTCGTAGCTATAACTGCTTAAAGAGAGCCGGTATTTCAACTGTTGAAGAATTAACTTCAAAGACAGAAGATGAAATGAGCCGTGTACGTAACTTAGGCAAGAAATCATTAAAAGAAGTGAAGGAAAAATTGGCTGAACTCAATTTATCCTTCCGTCAGTTCGAATAAGGAGGAATCACGATGCAGAATCGTAAATTAGGTCGTACATCCGAACATCGTAAAGCTATGCTTCGTAATCAGGCTGCTGCGGTTATCTTAAACGGAAAAATCACAACAACTGAAATGAAAGCTAAAGAGCTTCGTACAATCGTTGACGGATTAATTGAACTCGGCAAAAAAGGTGATCTTTCATCTCGCCGTAGAGCTGCTTCTTATCTTTATGATGTAAAGAATGCTGAAGGCAAAACTGCTGTTCAGGTATTATTCTCTGAAGTTGCTCCTAGATATGCTGATCGTAAGGGTGGTTACACTCGCGTAAACAAGCTCGGCTTCCGTCGTGGCGACGCAGCTGAAGTTGCAGTTATCGAATTAGTTTAATCTTAATAAATCCTGTTTATATAAACAGGATTTATTCTTTTTATGCATCTTAAATACAATACATATTTTACTTATTAGTAAAAGACTAGTATGATATCTTTATGACTACCTCAAAAAGACATATTATCAAGCCTTGTAATAATGTATACAAAGCAACAACCACTATGGCTATTGCTTTAACAGGGATCATTGCTTTATTTATCTTAAGAAGCTCAAGATCTAAAGACATTACTTTAGCTATGAGTATCTTTACCTTTTTATTAATGGCTTTTTATCGTACATATTTATTATTTGATGAAGAATATATTGATATTGCATATAATGGCAATTTAAATATTTATAATGAATTATTATTCTATCCATGCAATATTGTTGTAATTACTTATTTAATTGGCTTAATAGGTCATCTTAGGCCTCTTATTGCCTTCTCATTCTTTTATTCTATTTGCCCTATTGCTGCTTTATTATTTCCTGGAGAAGGCTTTACTAATGAACCATTCTTTAAGCCTCGTGTTTTCTTTTATTACACATCACATTACTTAATTATGATGATGATGGTCTTTGTGGTTGCATCTGATATTTACATGCCTGAATTCAAAGATATTATTCCATCAGCTTTGCTTTGTTTATTATTTTCTTTTTTAGCTTATCTCTTTAATTGTTTCTTAATTAAAACAGGATTGAATCTTAAAGCTAATTATTTCTATAATTATGACCCTGATGGTAATCCCTTACTGGAATCACTATATGAACATATCCCTCATCCATTTTTATTCACATTACCAGTTGTTGGTCTATCAATTATTACAAGCTTAATTTTAGTTATTATTACGCATTTATTAGTCTAAGAGCTTTATAGCTCTTTTTCTTTAATAAAATAAAAAAGCAGATAATCTGCCTCTTTATTTCTTAATATTAAAGTTTGAGGAATTGATCAACATTGAGCACAAAGATTGTAGCTCCACCAACTTTTACTTCAACTGGAAAAGATGTAAAACGTCCAATATCATATGATGCAGTTGATGGGACAATCTCAGTTCTACGCTTTGATTCCTTACCAATAATTTCAATTGCATGCTCAACCTTATCATCATCTGTACCACAGATTAATGTTGTGTTGCCTGCTTCAAGGAAACCGCCTGTAGTAGCTAATCTAGTATTCTGATAATTTTCAGCATTTAATGATGAAGAAACAGCACTAGCATCATCATTTGAAACAATAGCGAGAATTAATTTCATAACCTATACCTCCAAGGTCATTTTTATACTTACATTATAACCCAGATGTTAGAAAAATATTATTTACTTTACTATTTTATCTCTCTGGTTAAAGAATGATATAATAACTAAAGGTGATTATATGATTTCAATTAAAAATGCTTCAAAACAATATAAAAATGGTACTAATGCTTTAGAAAATATTTCCTTAGAAATAAAAGAAGGAGAATTTATCTACATTGTAGGTCCTACAGGTAGTGGTAAATCCACACT